>JAFTMP010000098.1 GCA_017452335.1 Clostridia bacterium | reverse complement strand
TCGTAAGTACCCCAAGCGCCGCCATCAGCAGGAGCGCCTTCAGCCTTACAAGAAACAACAACCTTGGCCAGATCTACCTTATCGAGGAAGTTTACAGTGAAGGACTGTTCAACATTAGCATCCCAGCCGCTGCCGCTGCAGCTGTCGTTGACACCGTCAAGCATGTTGGTGGTAGCGTTAACACCGCCGAAATTGGCAAAGCCTTCTTTGGTTATGCTTTTGATAACCACAGCACCGTCTTCCTTGATAGCGGAGTCATAAGCCTCAGCAGTGAGATAGAGGTCGAGCATGCTTCCGCCGCCGCCAACTGCGTTCTTGAATTCAACGCAGATGGTGTTCTCGCCGTCCTTCAGCAGGGCGGTGTCAAGAGCGGTTACTACGTATTCTCTGTCATTGTAACCGGTAGCAGTCCATACCTGCGTGCCGTTAACGTATACAACGGGATCTTCGTCGTAGATCACGCCCAGGGTCAGGATAGTGCACTTGGAAGCATCTTCAACAGTGAAGGTCTTGCGCATAAAGGTCTTGTGCGTAGAGGTAACGATGGTATGGGTCATATCGCCGTGATTGTGGCCGCCGGAGTAAGCTTCGCCGCAGATGGGAGCTGCCATAGGAGTCCATTCAGCAGTGTCGGTACCGTCAAGCCAACCCTCGGGAGCGGTTGCATCGGGGTCCTCAGAGGTAATAACGTCCCATTCTGCGCCCTTTGCTACCAGTTCTGCTGTTTCAGCAGAAGAAGAAACAGCAAACATAGCGAAGGATGCCAGAACGAGAGTCAGTGCCATTGCAAGGGATAAAAGTTTTTTCATGGTTGAGTCTCTCTTTCTTTTGTTTATTTTGCCTTTATACTATTGATAAAGACTACTATATTTATATCACATTTTGCTCAAAAAATCAATACTTAAAATTCATATTTTCTACTGATTTATTGATATTTTCTGCTTTTGTCGGAATTGTTTTCTAATACAAAAAAGGATGAGGCGCGCTCATCCTTTTTGAGGTGTTATTCTTCGGTTTTTTCCACGACCACAGCAATGCCCAGAGCTTCCAGATCAGCAGGCTCTGCGGGAGAAGGACACTGCGACATCAGTTCGGAAGCGTTCTGCACCTTGGGGAAGGCAACAACGTCACGGAGCGTGTCCGCACCGCACATAATCATGGCAAGACGGTCAAGTCCCATGCCCGATCCACCGTGAGGAGGTGCACCGTATTTGTAGGCTTCTACAAGGAATCCGAACTTTCTCTCAATATCCTCGGGCGTCAGACCAAGGGTCTTAAACATCTTTTCCTGTAACTGCCAGTCGGTGATACGAATGGAGCCGGAGAGCAGCTCGGTGCCGTTTAACACCATGTCATAGCACTTTGCTCTCACCTTGCCGGGATCGCTTTCAAGGTAAGGCAGGCACTCGTCAAGAGGCATGGTGAAGGGATGGTGCATTGCATCCCAGTGCTCTGTTTCCTCGTTCCACTCAAAGAAGGGGAACTCGGTGATCCACAGGAAGTTGTATTTGCCCTCGGGAATGAGGTCAAGCTTCTTTGCAAGGATGGTACGCAGGGCACCAAGAACAGGCAGAACCACCTTGTTCTTGTCTGCGCAGAAGAGGGCAACGTCACCCTTTTCCATACCCAGAGCGTTGGTGATTGCACTAAGCTCCTCGGGGGTGAGGAACTTGCCAAAGGAGCAGTTCGGAGCCTCGTCCTGCCATCTGATGTAGGCAATACCCTTGGCGCCGATGCCCTTAGCATGCTCAATGAGCTTGTCAATCTCTTTTCTCGTCAGAGTCGCCGCGGCGTTCTTTGCAACGATGGCACGAACCGATCCGCCGTTTTCAAGAGCCTGTGCAAATACGGGGAATGCAGAGCCCTTTACCACTTGGGAAAGGTCATTAATTTCCATACCGTAACGGGTATCGGGCTTGTCCGAGCCAAAGCGGTTCATGGCATCGGTAAAGGTCATTCTCTGCATGGGAAGCGCAATTTCAACGCCCAACACTTCCTTAAATACTCTTGCAATAAACCCTTCGTTTACACCCATTACATCCTCTTGCGTTGCAAAGGACATCTCAAGGTCGATCTGGGTAAACTCGGGCTGTCTGTCAGCGCGAAGGTCCTCGTCTCTAAAGCATCTTGCGATCTGAATGTAGCGGTCAAAGCCCGAGAGCATGAGAAGCTGCTTGTAGATCTGAGGAGACTGGGGCAGGGCATAGAAGGAGCCCTTATGCACTCTTGAGGGGATGAGATAGTCTCGCGCTCCTTCGGGCGTGGACTTGATCATCATGGGTGTCTCGATCTCATAGAAGCCGTTTTCGTAGTAGTATTCTCTTGCCACTCTTGCAATATCGTGGCGCATTTTGATGTTTCTCTGCAGCTCGGGTCTCTTCAGATCCAGATAACGGTACTTCAGAGCCGTTTCGTCCTTGACCTTCTTGCTGTCCGAAACCTCAAAGGGAGGGGTCTGTGCCGCGGAAAGGATCTTCAATTCCTTTACGTAAAGCTCCACCTCACCCGTGGGGATGTTCTTGTTGATGGCACCCTCGCCTCTTCTTCTCACAACGCCCTTTGCCACCAGCACGTATTCCGCTCTGACGGTAAACGCCTTGTCGAAGATCTCCTTGTCGCTTTCGGTGTCGAAAGCCAGCTGCAAAATACCGGTGCGGTCACGCAGGTCAATAAAGATCAGCGCGCCAAGGTCTCTTTGTCTCTGCGCCCAACCCATCACGCAAACTTCGTTTCCTACGTCTGCGGCGCTCACTTGTCCGCAATAATGGGTGCGCTTATCGTTTTCAGCTAAAAATTCTGCCATATCTGTACTCCAATCCGCCTTTTGGCGTGTTTTTTCAAATCATCCTTTTCATTATACCAAAAAACCTTTGAAATTGCAATATTGAGAATGAAATTTGCACTAAAAAAGAAGGTGTTTTTTACAAAAAAGGAGCGCTTTTAAAGCGCTCCGAAAAAAATTATTTTTTTCTGTAGAAATCAATGATGTACACGATCCCGCCGACAAGCGACACGACAAAAAAGATCAGCAACTCTAAGCATGCAACGATGTTGTTCATGCTCAGCAATCCTAAATTGGGATTGAAAAGCGTTAAGATCCACTGAGTGACCAGCAGGATGGACATTACAAGCTGGAAATGGGGAAAAATTGCCTTGAAAATTTTCATGAATTTATTCATTTTCCGACGCTCCTTCCTGCGGATCGGTTCCGCTGAATACTGCAGCAAGAGGGATATAAACGATATCGCTGATCCCTCTGCCGTTTTTGTAGGGCTTGTTCACCACTGCCTGTTTGCCATCCTCGGCATAAGTCATTACAGCAGAGCGTCCGCCGTCAAGATTGTAGGCAACAGTGCACCCCTCGTTTACCATGATTTCGGCAAGCTCGGGGAAGGTGGCACCCTTGGAATAGCCCACATCTCTGCCGTCTGCCAGCACGAACACGTAATGCCCCGGCTCCACCATCCCCATCGCGGTGCGGGGATGCTCCTCCTCAAGGTCAGAAAGGTGCGAGCCTGCAATGTTAAATTTTCTTTTGGGTTTTCCGTTGTCATCCAGAAGGGAAGGACCGAAGGTCCATACCTGCCAAGCGCCCATATTGACGATATCTTCAATGGTGAGATAGTCTCTTTTTTCAACGATTTGAAGCGTTCCGTCAGCACACAGCACCCCGATATCGTTGG
This sequence comes from Clostridia bacterium, assembly GCA_017452335.1. Taxonomy (GTDB): domain Bacteria; phylum Bacillota; class Clostridia; order Oscillospirales; family CAG-272; genus UBA11512. The sequence continues at coordinate 2,155 of JAFTMP010000098.1, read as the reverse complement.
CGGTGCGCAGATCGTCGCGGTAAAGATAGCCGTTGCGGATGATCACCCCGTCCTTGGACATGCTGAAGGTGTCGCCCGTGATGGCAAACAGGGCGTTTACATCCTTAGATTGGCTGAGCACGGGACGGTTGTCCACCTCGTTTTCCTCGTCCACCGATACGTTGGTGCGCAACACCTCCGCGCTGATTACAAACACATCGGCGGCGTAGAAGGTGATCTTTTGATCACCCTCGCCCAGCTCGTTTTTGGTCAGCACCATCTGCTTTTCGTCATCGGCATATACCCCGATGACCTCTCTCTTGGCATCTCCCGTTTTTCCTGCTAGTACCAGCGTTTTTAATTGCTCCTCGATATTCTCTCCGCTTATGGGCAGATCGAAGGCGGCAAAGGGGACATCGTGCTCAATATACGTGCCCACTGCCGTTACAGGAAGGAACACGAAATAAGAGGTAAGAAGCCCAGCCAACACCAGCAGACAGACAAGATCAATGAGCAGTGCACCCCAAAGGGGGATGCGTTTTTGCTTTTTCGTTTCCAATGTAAACCTCGTTTTAGCCCTTGCTTGCACGCTCTTCTGCGGCAAGCAGGGTGTTTTTCATCAGCATGGTGATGGTCATGGGACCAACGCCGCCGGGAACGGGGGTGATGTATGAGCAAAGGGGCTCCACATTCTCATAATCCACGTCACCGCAAAGCTTGCCCTCCTCGTTTCTGTTAATGCCCACGTCGATGACCACAGCACCGGGCTTCACCATATCGGAAGTGATAAACTTTGCTTTGCCGATGGCGGCAACAAGGATATCAGCTTCCAAGCATTCTTCCTTCAAATTCTTTGTTCTGGAATGGCAAATGGTCACTGTGCCGTTCTTTTCAAGAAGAAGCAGAGCAAGGGGCTTACCTACGATGTTGCTTCTACCCACCACCACGCACTTCTTGCCTTGAATTTCCACACCGCTTCGAACAAGCATCTCAATTACGCCTGCGGGCGTGCAGGGGGCAAGGGTGTAATTGCCGGTGGTCAGCTTGCCAACGTTTGTGGGATGGAACACGTCCACGTCCTTTTCGGGGCTGATACGGTTGATGACCACGCTTTCCTTAATATGGCGGGGCAGGGGGAGCTGCACGAGGATGCCGTCAATATCCCCTCTTTCGTTCAGCGTGTCGATCACCTGCAGAAGCTCTTCCTCGGTGGTCTCTTCTGCCAGCTCGATGACTTCGGAATACATGCCGCATTCTCCGCATGCGCGGTGCTTGTTGCGCACGTATACCTTAGATGCGGGATTTTCGCCCACGATGATCACGGCAAGACCGGGGAGTCTTCCGTATTTCTTTTCAAATTCAGCGCTTTCCTTTCCGATCTCTCCTCGAATCTGCAAGGACAACTCTTTTCCACTGATGATTACAGCCATGATTTACTCCTTTTCTGCGGTGTCTTCCGCATCCTGTGTTTTGGTCATTTCGTCTTTTAGTTCTTGTGTTTCGGGTTCTGTGGGTTCTTCATTGTTGTCGCAACCGCTCTCTTGTGCACCCTCATCTGCGCAAGCCGTGCATCCCGCACAGCATCCGCCGCAGGAGGATTCTTGCACAGCTTCTTCTGCTGTTTCTCCGGTTACCTCCGCATAGCGCTTGGAGCCGGGATAGTAGCTGGGCATCTGTAGTGCCGCGCTCTTAGGCTTAACCAAGAAAATGATCAACACCACCAGGCATGCCGCAAAGCAAATAAAGCCGATCACAGAGGAAATGCGCAGATTGTAGCTGCCCAATACCAAGGGCAGGCTGTCTTGACGAAGCAGCTCGATAAAGAATCTGCCCAGACCATACCAGCCAAGATAAGTCAGCACGATCTGACCGTCAAACTTCTTCTTTTTAAACATCAGATTGATGAGAATGAAGCCGATAAGGTTCCACACCGACTCATAAAGGAAGGTGGGGTGTACATATACCGCTCCCGTGCCGTCGGCGCTGTGGGAAAGACCCATTCTGAAAAGTCCGCCATACTCGCCGCCAAACGCCTCGCCGTTGCAGAAGTTGCCCCATCTGCCAAGGCTTTGTGCGATCATTACGGCGGGGGCGGTGCAGTCCATGAGGCGGAGTATCCGCATTTTTTTGATCAGACACATGGACACTACCGCAAGAGCACCACCGATGATGCCGC
>JAFTMP010000097.1 GCA_017452335.1 Clostridia bacterium | reverse complement strand
TTCGGTGTATTTTCGGTAATCTCTCTAATCGAGCGCTTTTTTGTAAACCGTCGGTTTATTTCCGTTTGTATTTTGCACCGGTTTTGGAAAGCCGACTCCACGAGAAATCGGTTGACTTTAAAGGGCTGCTCCTGTATACTGTATACAGAAGAAAAAACTATGGGAGGTGCAAAAAAGTGCATAACATCGGAAAAAGAATTGCGCACCTGCGCCGCAAGCAGGGGTTCACCCAGGCGTTTCTTGCAAAGATCGTGGGGGTGAGTGACAAGGCGGTAAGCAAATGGGAGCGGGGAGAGAGTCTGCCCGACATCGCCATGATCTCTTCCCTTTCCTTTGCTCTGCAAACCAACTGCGAGTATCTGATACACGGTCCGCGCTGTCCTGCAAGCATCCATGGGGAGCTTTCCCGTTTTCAGTATGCGCTGGGTCAGCTTGAAGCGGGATCTGTAGAAAACGCACTGCCCGTGCTGCAAAGCGTTTATGAAAATATCAACAAGGAATTTAAGAGTGAACTGCAAATTGCCACCGAACGGCTTACCAACTCCCGCGGTACGCCCTTTGAAAAGCAGGCGCTTTGTGCCGACGCTCTGCGCATCGCCCTGAAAGAGGGGGAAGAGGCACTGCCCGAGGCGACGTATCTAAACGCCTATCAAACCCATTTATCTTACATTATAGAGCAGGACCGCCCCGTCATCTGCACAAACATCTTTTGTACCCGTATTCAGAAAAACGAAAGCCGTTTTGAAATGTTTGCAGGTTTCGGAATGGGCAACAGAGGCTTTGCGCCCTTCCTTGAAAAAAACCTGCTTGAGGTTGGATTTTGCTCTTTCCCGCCCGAAGGGGGGATTCCTCTTCTTGACGAGCAATTACAGATCGAAGAGCATCCGCTTTCGGTAAAAGAGATTTTATCTTTGCCCCGAAGCACCCCCGAATATATTATAAAGCTTTGTGAAAAGCAAACAGTTATGGCTCCTGCGGGAAGATTTGAAAACTGCACCGTTTTCAGAAGATTACTCAAAACCCATTTTGGCGCAAGAGTGCTTGAGGAAGCCTTTTGCCCCGGGGTGGGGCTGGTAAGATCGGATATTTACGCACCCGTGGGCAAAACAACCGAGCAGATCGACTGCTTTACCTATCTTCTCTGCGACTATAGCGTTGCCCCCGATGAGTGTCTTTTCCCGCTGGCAGTGCACAACCGCTGGTGCTACGAGCTGCAGGGCGAATTCCCCTACGCCACACAGCGCATGATCCGAGAGGTCTTTGCCGCGCGAACGGTCAATGGCAAGCAGGAATACCTGCTCATGGTCAACGATGATTTTCTCTACGATCTTGATTACTGTGCCACCCTTTCTCCAAAAGAGCTGTTTGCCCTGTCTGCAAGATCCGATCACAGGCACAGCAAGATCCTTCTTGAAAAGCTCTTCACGCCCCGCGTTCCCATCTTTTACAAAGACATGGCAGAAAGCCTTTGGGCATATCAAGATCGTTTTTCAGATACACCGAGCAAAAAATTTGGATATTTGAAAAGAGATATCCTTGATGCAAGCGGTGTGCTTTGTCAAAGCATCCCGTCAAGTGATACCCTTTTATACACCAAACACGGTCCTTACAAGCCGCAGTTCGCTGCCTTTGATGAGCACACCGTGCTCAATGTCTTTCGCCATGCGCCCCTGTTTGAGGGAAAGATCTTTTGCGAAGAATGGGTGGATGGCTATGAACACACCTTTCAAAAAGAGATCTTTTTCCCAAACACCGCCCTTCTGCTTGCAAAACAGCTCTGGCATCAAGAAAAAGACTTTGAAAAATGGTGCACCGCACAGCAGGAGGCAGAGAAAAAGGGCGTTTGCTTCCACTGCCATGTAAAGGTGCAAAAGCAAAGAGACTTTACGGCAGGGGAACGGCACTATGAGGAAGTATTGGAGGTCATTATCGAATGCCGCATGCAAGAAGAACTTCCCGCATCCTCCGAAATGAAGGACCGTGCCCTCATTCAGACGATCCCGCAGGATCTTTGCGGGGTGCGTACGCTGTACTTTGCCAAAAATATCGGGCTTGTTGCCGTGGCGGAAGAGATCGACCAAAAGCAATATTTTGTGTTCTTGGAAAGCTACAGCTCCCGCGCCCACAACAGCAGCTATTTCCCCCTGCACATCGGCAACCGCTGGTGCTATTGTGTCATGGAGGAGGGGGCACACACCACCGCGTGCTATACCCTGCGCCATGAACAAACTCAAGAGCAGTTCAGCTTCATGAAGGAGTTTTTGCGCACACCCCGAGCGTAAGAGCAAAGTGCCTGTCCGAGGCGTAGTATAGTACATTTCAAGGTCTTGTACTATGCCTCGGTCAGGCATTTTTGCGCTAATAAGTGCTCAATGAGGGATTTGCCAACTATTGTGTCATGTGTTTTTCCGCTCATTTTGTAAAACACTTTTTCCCAAAAGTACTTGCAAACCAAAGAAAATTGTGCTAAACTGTACGGTGCCTGTGGCATAAATTGTTTAGGAGGACCAACAAACAAATATGAAAAGAGCTATAGCAACATTTCTGGCAATTCTTGCACTGCTCTCTTTTTCGGCATGCAGCAGTAAGCAGAGCTCTAAAGAACTGCCAAATCAAAACGAAAGCGGTGCATCAGAAGACAAAAGCAGCGCGAACAGCGGCAGCAAAGAGGAAACCGGCGGTCAAAAGGTCACGTTCGGCATACTTGATGTCAAGGATGTTTCCGCACTGAACCTCGCTACCGACAAGTGCTTTGTCTACACGGAGGATTCCTTTGCCTCTAACTACGGAATTGCGGATTACGAAGGCAACATTCTTGCAAAAGCAAAATACACGAACTTCGAGTACGTTGAAAACAAGCTGATCCTTTGGCGCAGTGATGAACTGGTGGTGTACAACACCGAGGGAGAACGTCTGTATTGCGTCAGCCCTGCAGAAGGAGATAAAACATTCAGCCAAAACATGAGTGCTCACGCGACTTACTACTACACGGAGCGCGTGATCACACTGCCGGAAAGCGCCTCAAGCAACAATCCGTACATTACCACCGTGTTTACCTATGACGGCAAAGAGGTTTGCTCCTTTGAGGGTGTACTGCGCACGTATCCCAGCAAAGACGGGTTCCTTCTTGCCACCACAAACAGAGACACCACCAATGCCATTTTTGATCTGACCGGTACTCCGCTCAGCCTCTCTACCGCAGATGGAAAGAAGGTCGAGTCCTTCAAGATCCATCAAGAGGGCGATGTGTACGGCGGCGCGCTCCTGTTCGGCACCAAATACCTTCGATTCGATGAGATCGTATTGGAAGGCGGCGGAGAGATGCACGAGGTTTCCGGTGTCCTTGATGTGGCATCGAAAACCGTAAAAATTCTTGAAGCGGGTACCTTTCTGTATGATTGCAATGACGGCTATGTAATTGCAAGATACGAAAACGAAAGCAGTGCAGACGAGGATGACACCTATTGCCTTTACGCAGACGGTTACAGCGCTCTTGTAATTGATCTGTCCAACCACGATGCATTAAACGGCTATCGCTTGAACGATGCCAAGTTCTTCTCCCGCGAGAAGGGATACATCCTGCTGTCTCTTACAAAAGACTACCAAAGCTATTACGCCATCATGGATGTAAACGGTAAAATGATCGTTAACATTACAGAGGGATATGTGCCCTTCCTTACCGACAGCAATTACTTAGCCGACGACAATTTGTATCCCTTTGCATCAAATAGCGTAAACGGCAAGGGCGTTCGGGACCTGTCGGGCAACACGCTCATTGCTTGCGGTGAATATCAAAGCATGTCCCAATTTGTAAAGGGGCACGCCGTTGTGAACGAAAACACCGTCATCAACAGCAAAAAAGAAGTTATTTACAGCATCGCGGAATGATCTCACAATACTAAGCTTTTTAAAATCAAACAGGACCTTTGCAAATGCCAAGAGCATTTGCAAAGGTCCTGTTTTAGCTTTCAGAGTCCGCGCTCGATCATCATTTTTGCGCGCAACAGCGCTGTTTGCGTTTTGCCATCGGTGATTTTCCCCTGCAGCACCAGCTCCACTGCCCGCTGTAGCGGAATGGTGAACACCTCTAAAAATTCATCTGCATCCAAATCATCCTTGCCAAACTGCAAGCCCCGCGCCATGTACATGTGGATCTTTTCACCCATAATGGCAGGAGACCCGTAATAAATACCCAGTTCGATCAGTTCATCGGGAATAATTCCCGTCTCTTCTCTTAGTTCCCGCAGTGCCGCTTCGTATGGATTTTCTTCCGCACTGTCCAGTTTCCCCGCGGGAATTTCAATAAGTGTTTCGCCCACTGCGTAACGGTATTGCTTTTCAAGGATCACATCCCCGCTGTCTGTGACGGGAATCACGCAAACAGCACCTACGTGCTTGACGTATTCTCGGATACTCTCCCCGCCATTGGGCAGCGTGACGGTATCGCAATAAAGATGCACCACCTTGCCGTCAAAAATCAGTGTAGACTCCTTCGTTTTTTCAATAAGCTCCATTTTGTGATCCTCCTTTTATGATTATATCCTCGCCATACAAGTACATGCGTGCAAGAGAGCGCAACAGGCTTACGGGATATTTGCAGTAGCGCCCGCGCAGTGCGCAAAGCACCTCTTCTTCGCTCCTTCGCGCTTCCCCGCCTTTTTGCGCAAGCAGCTCCTCGATCGCTTTGCGGGGGGTGCTGTCAAAACCAATGGCAGAGCCGCCGCAGTCACAATAGATCACATTGCGAAAGACCGCCAGATCACCCTCCAAAAAGATGATGGAATAAGGGCGCTCCTGCACCTGCACCAAGAGCCTTTTTGCAATGCGATCATAATAAAGAGGCGTACACCTCCCTTTTGAAAGAGCGAGCCCCTCTATAGGTTGGTAGCCCGCGTACTGCTTTCCCACACGCACCCGCTTGCCGAAAATGAATTTCATACGGGTGGTAAGGCGCTTGCAAAGGGCGCTTCGAAGCATGCTTGTTCTGTGAATTGTGGTTGTCATAGGTAACTCCTTATAGAAAAAATATTTCCATAAAGAGCAAAAAACGCACCCATCGTCGCATGGATGCGCAAAAAGCAATTCGGCATCCATCGCTCAAGCTTTAGCACCTTGCCCGTCGGTAGGTTGCTGTGCGGTCATCGGGCTTGTTCCCTCGCGCACTCTTTATGGATGCTTCTATTATAGCATGTTTTTTTCATTTGTCAAGCGGTCACCCTTGCTATTTTTTAATCCCGCCCGAAAAACCCATGCAAACTGCCCTTGACACTTTTTGTAAGGTGTGGTACAATAAAGCTATAAATAGCTCTCTTGAAAGGAGGTGCATCACCAATGGCAACTGAAGCGCAGGACTGTACGCTCACTATGCCTTGCGGTGTGCGCCCTTTTTCTTTTTTTACCATTTAAGATGCGTGGGCAAACCCGAATGTTGCAAGAACCGTTCAATCATAAGAAGGGAGATTGATATGAAAAAAATTATTGTTCCGATTGCGGCATGTGTGGCATCTGTACTGTTGATTTTGGGTATAGGCACCCTGCACGCTTTGACATCCGACCCTGTAAATTCAGAAGAGGAGGCAATTGAAATTGCACAATCGTACGTGACCGAACACTACGGTGAGCAGTTTGAGGACTATACCGTTCACGCCTCTTTGGAGGGAGAAATTTGGTGTGTAAGCTGGGCACCGTCCGCTATGGACGAGCGCACGCTCCTCGGGGGCGGCGGACCGCTGGTGCAGATCAAAAGCGAAAACGGAACGGTTGTGAGCTGTTTGCTGCAAAAATAAAGAGGCGCGGCAATCTGCTCGTCAGATAAATTGCTCAATAATGGAGGTCGTTTATGGGAAGATGGAGTACGGCTTTGTTTGCCGATGATGTAGCCTTGGATGTAAAAAGAGAATACGGTGCCCTTCTTTCCGTGGGAAAAAGCAGTAACGAAGCGGAAGAGATACTCACTTCATACTACAAGGATATTTTGGGATGTAATGATCGAGACGAGCCTGTTTTTTGGTTTTCACTGGCATACGCTCAATGGAAAAAAGGAAGATTGAGCGAGTCGGTTAAAGAAAACGCGCTGACCTTTATTAGAACTGGCGGAGATTTAAAGCATTGGAGTGTGGCGTATGATCCTTCAAACAACCCCAAGGACTATGATAAACGCGCAAAGGTTTTAAGAGATCTTGAAAAGATGCTCACATCGCCTATGCCCGAAGCTAAAAAAATCAAAAAGCCTACGGTGCATCATTGCCCCTACAAGGTGGGAAGCTTGTTGGCATACAGGATCGCGTCAAGCAAGCATATAAAGGAGCATCCTTGCTTTGGAAAATATGCGCTTTTGCGGGTAATTCGTATCAACAGGCATCCTATAACCAAACTGGCACCCAACGAGTTTTACAATGAATCCATGCTGGTAGGCTTGTACGGCTGGATCGGAAGTGAGATTCCCGACCCTGAAATCGTTAAGACTTTAGAGTACATTCCCGTGGAAGATTTTATGCCCGAGCCGCCCAAAAGACAGCCGGATGACGCTCTGTTTGAGGGTCTTGATGAAAAAACAAAGGCGGATTTTATCCGTTCTTTGGATGATCTGTTCTATAAAAGAAAAATCAAAACCTGCGCATGTTTGGACTGGACGCCCATAAAAGGATATCCGACAGACATTCTCACCCTGCTGGATGTGCAGGAAAACTTCGTCCCTTCCGACTTTTTCAATTTTTCCGTAACGTCGTATTCGCTTACCCATTTTCTGCCTTTTGATGTTACGCTGTCAAAGCGGTTGGAACCGTATTTAGACGCATAAATTTTGAAAACTGATGAGTAATTTCAAAAAAAGGCTGCCGCATTTTTTGCGACAGCCTTTTTTGAGTTCGAACTGTGAAGATGAAAATGATATATTCAAAAAAACTTTTTAAGAATAACCTCTTTTCGTCATTTAACTACACAATTTTCCACAAAACCCTTTCACTTTCATAGCGTTCGGGCAATACGAGCTTTGAAAGCATGTTTTCAATTACCCTTTTCGGCACCTCTGCCTCTCTGCTTTTATTACGGAAAAGCTGCTCCTGCCATTCCGTTTCCAAAAAAACGGTTTCTACACAAGCACCGTAATCTTCAAAAAGCGAGATCTGCATTTCTCTTGTTTGCGTTGTGATGTTCGTTGCATTCCAAACAAAGGGTTGTTTTTTTCTTAAATACTCCTTGGCTCTTTCGTGCCCGATCATAGCAACCTTTCCTTGATTTCCGGAAGGCGAAATATGAAATTCTTTTCTGATTTCGTCAAGTGAGATCATGGGCAGATGGGCATAGTGTTCTTTGATATAGGTATCTTTTCCCGTTCCCGGAAGTCCGGACATTAAAATGACTTTTCCCCAGGTATCGTTAAACAGATCATGCTCTTTCCATGCGGTTTTTCCCTT
>JAFTMP010000096.1 GCA_017452335.1 Clostridia bacterium | reverse complement strand
GATCATTTTATGGAAGAAAACAGAGAACTGATCGAAAAAGCGGTCAGCTATATTGACAGCGGGTGTAAGATCGCCGAGGTGAGCGTGGAGGAGGTTGCGCAAAACGCAGGCTTTTCCATGGACTATTTCAACAGGATCTTCCGCAACCACACAGGCTTTAACGTGATGGAATACGTGCGCTTCCGCCGTATGTGCCGTGCGGCGACGAAGCTCCGTAAGAACACCGACAAGGACATTTTATCCATCGCCCTTGAATGCGGCTACGATTCTCACGACGGCTTTACAAGAGCCTTTAAGTCCCATTACGGTAAGACCCCCGTCGAATACAGAAAAGCCTTTAAAAACCAGCCGATGGTCTTTGCCGATCTGGGGCTCAATGCCACGGCGCTTGGCAGATTTACCGCTATCCTGCCCGAATTTCATCCCGTGAATACCGATGAAGCCATCGACTATCTTTTAAACCTCGACGCCAAGCGCTTTGGCTATGAGGCGATCACCCTACATGTCAACGGAAGTCAAGTGCTTGCCGATACCGACTATGAAGAAAGCGGTGTGCTTGTCTTTGCGGAATACTTTTTTAAGGATCAGGGACCGTCGCTGACCTTAAAATGCCGCGGGCTTGAAGACTTACCTTCTTATCTGCCGCGCCTAATGAAGGTCAAGCCCAGAGACCTCTATTTGGTGATGGAGGAAGAGGTGAGTATGCAGCAGGTAAAGGATGCCCTTGAAGGGGTGAACTATAGGGAGCTCACAAGCATTCCCCGCGCGCTTTATCTTGAAAAGCCCTTTGATCTGCCCGCAGGGGAAGATTTTTTCTGCCGTCCTCTTGAAGCGGGGGACGAGGCGGAGCTGCAGCGCTTTGGCAGGGAAGCGGATATGATGGACCCGATGGTGCGTTATATGTGTGAAATGCTAAAGAATCCGCCCCACTTGCGGGACGCTCTGCCCATCGGCTACTTCCATAAGGACGCGTTGGTGGGACTTTCAAGCCTTTCCATTCAGCAGACCCACGGCTATCGGATCAACAACTGTGTGTCGATGAGAATGCACCCCCGCTACAACTCAAGGGAGCATTTTGAATATCTCTACAAGTTTTCGGTAAACGAGGCGATAGCGCAAAACGCTATCCCCTTTGACGACAGTCAATTCGGCGTAAATGCCATGGAGCACGGCGGCTTTGAAGCCACGGACTTGGGCTTTTTGCGGGTGCTGACTACCTATCATATTTCCTTTTAAAAAGAGAGAAGACGCTCCGCAAATGGGAGCGTCTTCTTTTGGTTCGTGTCAAGATACCAAAAAACAAGGCGTACCTTGACTTTTCTCCTATACACTCCATTTTCCTGCAAGCGTATCTAACCGATTTATAATTGTTTTAAACTGTGTGGTTTCTCTGATAAAGTCAAATTGGTCTTTTTTGATATGTACAAGTAATTTTGCCGCGTCATTTTCATTGGACGAATACCAAATGGCTTCACCACTGTCCTCATATCCTTTGAATAACAGAGAAGTATGTGTGTACTTCTTCTTATAGAAATCATTCATATATCGCACGATAGCTTCTGTTGTCGCTTCAAGGTGGAAAATGGTTTTTTCCGTATTCTTTAGCTGTGCGTAATAATCTGCAATGTTTTTGTGAGCCTCAAGGACATCATCATAGAAAAATCCGAAATCCTCATTTTCAAACATTAGGGTAAGAAACTCTATTTGTTTTTGATACAGCTTGCACATTTCTTCCGGAGAGTAAAACAATTCACCGCTGTCGTTTTGACAATTGCGGATCATACGGTTGGATAAATGCTCGATCAATACAAAAAGCAAGGTTCTTGTGACCTCAATTCCCTTATTCCCGCCATATAGCTCTGTTCTTAAAAATTCGCGGCTGTTACACAGCATCGGAAATTTATTGATGATCTCCTCCGCTTTTTCCATCTGCCCCCGATCCCGATACATCCAACATAATTGACTCATGGCATGTTGCCGAAGATGATCCTCTTTACAGCCTGAAACGATGTTCTCAAGCAATTTTATACTTTCTGTTACGAATGCTTCTTTTTCCTTTACGGAATAGGATGGATCGTAGACAATGTAACAGAGATGAGAAGCATAAGCATACATCAAGTGATAACTGTCGGGATATTTTTTGTACGCACTTCGGGCAAATTCAAACGCTTCCTTGTGTAGTCCCACCCTTGACAGATCATAGATTTTATCGTGTAGCTCCATAATTTCATCTTCTTTTTTTGTGAGATCTATTTCAAGTAGTTCGTCAGCGGAAACATTGAAAATACGTACCAGTACAGGTAACTGCGAAATATCCGGGGCAGTGCGGTCGCACTCCCACTGGGAAACGGCGCGGGAGGTGATCCCAAGGTATTCGGCGAGCTGTTCTTGGGTGATATCCTTCTCGCGGCGCAGGCGTTTGATGGTAGAGCCAATAGACATAGTGTTAATCCGTAGCTTTCGTTTTCGAAAGCTTCCTTTCTTTGGGAATTGGGGCTGGTTTTGCATTGCAAAATCGACGCTGTTAAGCGGCGAAAGCCACAAAACCGGCGTGAAAAGCATTTTTCACGCAGTCCTCCAAAATAGTATTCAAAAGCGCTTTTGTGATT
>JAFTMP010000095.1 GCA_017452335.1 Clostridia bacterium | reverse complement strand
GTGGCATCGGGCTTTTTGTAATCACTGCCCATCTTGGCAAAGGTCTTGTTAAAGGACACGCCCGCCGAAATGGTGAGCCCCAATTCTTTTTTGGAAAGGGTGCGGATCTCGTCGGCAATAGTGCGCCCGTCCCCGAAAAGACCCCTGCTTGCTGTCACATCCAGCCAACATTCATCCACCCCAAAGCTTTCGATCTGATCGGTGAAGCGTCTGTAAATGTTGCGCATTGCCTCGGAATATTGGGCGTAAAGGTGGTAATGAGCGGGCAAAAAGACAATTCCCGGGCATTTTGCTTTGGCGGAATAGATGGGCTCGCCTGTCTTTACTCCGTATTTTTTGGCAGGCTCGTTTTTGGCAAGCACGATGCCGTGGCGCCTTTCGGGATCTCCGCATACCGCCACAGGCACACCCCGAAGGTCTGGACGGTCAAGACATTCCACCGATGCAAAAAAATTATTCAGGTCGCAGTGCAAGATCACCCGCTCCCCGCATGCCTGCTCTTCCACACTACCGCCTCCTTTTATAAACGAGAACATTTGTTCTGATTTAGTATAGCACACGAACAAATGTTTGTCAATCGGAATTTTCAGGAAATATATCTTTTTGCTTCGCCATTTTGCGGGCGTTTTATCGGACAAAAATTGCTCTCTTCTGTTCTTGATCGCCTCGGGGGAGAGAAGAGCAATTTTTGACTTGTAAAAAAAGTCCCTTCGTGCTAAAGTATTTGTAAGATCAGTTTAATAATTGATCAAAACCATGATAAAGGATCGTTTTGCTATGAAAAAAACGCTAAGAAGACTTACGGCACTGGCTTTGGCGCTGATCACGATTGCAGGAAGCGCCGCATCCTGCAGGGGCGAAAAAACTACTGCCGCAACAGAGGGACAGGCGAGCACCTCTCCTGTCGTGTCGCCCGACGGCAGTATCACCACCACCCCCTCGGCAGGGGAGAGTGAGCTGTTCGTTCCCTTCACCTACACCGACATGGGCTATACCGACCACGCCGCTCTTTCCCGTCTTGCGGCAGGGGAGGGTATGGTGCTTCTTGAAAATGAAAATGATGCACTGCCCTTTAAGAAGGGCGAGAGCGTGGCGCTCTTCGGCAAGGGTCAGATCGACTTTTACAAGGGCGGAACAGGATCGGGTGATGTGAACGCCCCCTACGTGGTCAATCTCCTTGACGGTATGAGAGGCAAGGCAGAGGAAGGAAAGATCACCGTATACGAGGAGCTGGCGAAAAAATACGAAAAGAACAGCGACCTTGCCGTGACCGAGGCGTTAGTGAAGCAGGCGGCAAAAAATGCCGATGCCGCTGTGATGGTCATTTCCCGCAACACAGGTGAGATGTACGACCGCGCCAACAGCTCGGGCAATTACAGACTTTCCGCGGCAGAAAACAAGCTTTTGGAGCAGATCTGCGCCGCAGGCTTTAAAAAGGTCGTGGTGGTGCTCAATATCCCTGCTGTGATCGACACCGCCTTCATGGACGACTATGGGGACATTGACTCCCTTCTTGTGGCATGGCAGCCGGGTATGGAAGGAGGCAACGCCGTTGCCGACATCCTGTGCGGAGATGTGAACCCCTCGGGCAAGCTTGCCGATACCATGGTTTATAAGTATACCGACTATATCACGGCAAAAACCTTTATCAAATACCCCAAGGAAGAGCAGTATACCGAGGATATCTACGTGGGATACCGCTATTTCGAGACCTTTGATCCCGAGTATAAAAAGGTGCGCTATCCCTTCGGATATGGTCTGTCTTATACCGATTTTGAAATTTCAAATGTGAAGGTCGAGTGCGACGGCATCTACGTGAAGGTGACGGCAGATGTGAAAAACGTGGGTGACGTTGCGGGCAAAGAGGTTTTGCAGGTCTATTACAGCGCCCCCCAAGGAAAGCTTGGCAATCCCGCAAAGGAGCTGGCAGGCTATGCAAAGACCGATCTGCTGCAGCCGGGAAAGAGCCAGACAATCAGCCTTTCCTTTGCCGTATCCGATATGGCAAGCTATGATGACACCGGAAAGGTGGTCAAGTCGGCTTACGTTTTAGAAAAAGGCGATTACCGCATTTTTGTGGGCAATTCCATTAAGGATGCAGGCGCGCAGGGCGTGCGCTATACCTACACGGTGAAGGAAAACACCGTAACCGAACAGCTCAGCGCAAAGCTGGTTCCCTCCGATCTTGAAAAGAGACTCCTTGCAAGCGGAAAATATGAAAAGTTAGACACCTTCACCACGGGCATTGCCCTTTCGGGTGCCGCCAAGATCATGGCAACAAGCTATTCTGCCCATTCCACCGAGCTGGTGTCTCTTGACAGCGGCAAAATGGGCAAAAACGGCGCCACGGGCGTAACATCCTTGGCTGTGAACACCAATATTTCCTTTAATTTAGACTGCCCCGAAGCGGGAGAATATACCTTTATTCTCTATTTGGGCGCGGCAGGCAAGAACAGTTATACCGACGCACTGACGGTGATCGCAGGAGAACAGCGGGCAAGCGTCGATTACACCTGCTCGGGCGGGCTTTATAAGATGAGCGCAACCACAGAGGCAAAGCTGACACTGGAAAAGGGCGTCAATACCATCAAGATCAAAAACGAGAAGATCAGCAAAGCAAATCTCTTCTCTCACATGATCGTGCTTTGCCCCGGAAGCACCCTTGAAGACTACAAGGGCGATCCTGCAGAATCGGTATACATCGAATTCCCCACAGTAAAAAAGACTATTTCTTCCTTTATTGATGTTTACAACGATCCCACTCTTTTGGAATCCTTTGTAAACGGTCTGACCTTAGACGAGCTTTGCGCGTTGCTGGAAGGGCAGGGCGCTACCATTTCGGGCGGTACAGGTACCATCGGCACCAATTCTTCCCTTGATATCGCAGGGGCAAATACTGCGGACGGTCCCGCGGGATTGCGCCTTTCCGAAGCACAGACCGCTTGGCCCATCGGCACGCTGATGGCATGCACCTTTAACCAAAACTTGGTTTATAACATGGGTCTTGCCGTGGGCGATGAAATGGTGGAAAACAAGGTGGATGTGTGGCTGGCTCCCGGTATGAATATCCACCGCGACCC
>JAFTMP010000094.1 GCA_017452335.1 Clostridia bacterium | reverse complement strand
GCGAACACGCCGAAAATGACACAACCAAAACGATTACAAGAAACACAACTGATGCTTTTTTACAAAATACTTCAATTCTCATCGTCTGTTTTCCTTTCTTTTTACGCCTCATCAAAGAGGTATTTTACGTTCATTACATCAACGCATAAGCCCCCTATGCTTGTGGCTTATGCGCGGAAATAAATGATTTGCAGATCATACCTCTTTTTCATAGAGAAGGAGCCGTTCTGCAAGTTCCACGGCATACCGCAATTTGAAAAGATCTTCATTACAAATCCTCCCTGACGGCATTTTTGAAAACTGCTCACACATCTCGTATACATAGTATATCAAAGTACGTTTAATATGTCAATAAACAAACTGTTAAAAATGCAAATTTATAAAATTGTCGAGTTTTTTCTTGCAAATTCCCAAAATCCCGCAAAACGAGAGTTTTCTTCCGATATGGGTGCTTGATTTGGGGGCGCACTTGTGGTATACTGAAGGTGCAAAGGGATCCCGATGAAGCAAATGACCAAAAAGGAGAAGCGTTATGAAGCTTGCCGAAAACATCAAAAGCCACCGTCAAAAAAGAAATATGACCCAAAAGGAGCTTGCCGCCTACACCGCAGATTTCGGCGAGGATCAGTAAAGTATACAGTACGAATACAAAACGCTCTCCTCTTCCCTTTCTTACGGAAGAAGAGAGCGTTTTTTGCTTTTTTAAACCAACGGTTGATAAAAAGCATCCCTTTTCCTATTGACAGCAAAGAAAAGCCGTGGTATACTGTGGGTGCAGTGAGCAAAGACTCACGCAAATAAATGCCAAAGGAGGCGACTGTAATGATGAACGCTTATATTGATCGGATGTCGTACGTGTCGCCTGACGCAAACCGTTAAGCAGGCTATATCCTATTGATGCACATCCGATAGCGGGTGTGTTTTTTGTTTTTCGGGAAGTGCCCTTGACGCTTTCCCGCCTTTTAGCACCCGCAGGGGTGCTTTTTGTTTTTCGTGGAAGGCTCCTCTTTTAAAGCGAACGGAAAATCCATCTGTAAGGAGGTGTTTTTAATGAACGCTTTTCCAAACACAACAAGACACAAAGAAAGAAGGGGATGCCCATGAAGAGATTAAAAAGCAAATTACTATCTATGGAATTAGACACAACCACCTATCACGAAATGTACGACGGGCGTATGTTCGTCGTTGACCCTGCCCGCCCCAACGTCGAGGGATATACGGATCACGAACCGATCTACTATAACGATCAAATCGGCTTTGAGATCACCGCCACCCACAAATTGGCGCAGGATAAGCCCACGGTGACCATCCTGATCCCTTGCGAACAGCTTCGGTTCTCCTGCCTTTCGCCCTGCGCCGCCGACTTCTGCCTGCGGGCGTTTCGACCTTATATCGAGGAGCTGAACGCCGAACTATATAACCGTTCCCGCCCCGACAACGAAAGCGGAAAATACTATCTGCACGTCCCGGGCGGCGAGATCCTTGTGCGCAATACTGCTTATTTTGCCCTCTGTCCTTCCCGCGACTACTCCTACGGATCGGGCTCCACCGTCTGTCTTTTACCCGATGAGGAGCGGCAAGCACCGAAAATGTGTCTATGTATCCGCCTGCAGGTCCAGCTTCCAAAGAGGAAGCTGCGCAAAACGGTGCAGATGCTTTGCAAGGATCTTCCCGACGCAGTAGACCGCTTCATTGCCGATTTTGACCCCGAAGGGTTAAATAACGCTCTGGCGCTTGCCGAAAAGCAGTCTGCCATCCGCGCGTGGCTGAAAAAAAGCGACTATTGCGCCTTCGTGGCAAACGGAAGCATTCTGCCCCGCGCCAAGGGTACCAATCTGCCCCTAAAAAACGCCGTTGCTTTCCGCTCCACGCCTGAGGACGAAATTGAAATTTGTGGTATACGGGGAATGGGCTTTAAAAAGGGGGTGACCGTCATCACGGGCGGAGGGTATTCGGGTAAATCCACCCTGCTGGATGCCATTTCAGCAGGCATTTACGATCACGTGAAGGGGGATGGCAGAGAGCTTTGCATCACCGATGAGAGCGCCGTGACCATCTCGGCAGAGGACGGCAGAAGCGTGAAGCACGTGAACATCGCCCCCTTCATCAAGTGGCTGCCCGGCGGAGACACCGCCGATTTTTCCACCGACCACGCCTCGGGCTCCACCTCTCAAGCGTCAAACATTATGGAGGCGGTGGACTGCGGTGCCACCCTTCTGCTCATTGACGAGGACAAGAGCGCCACCAACTTTATGATCCGCGACAATATGATGAAGGAGCTGATCAAGAAAGAGCCCATCACCCCCTTTACAGACCGTGTAAACGAGATTCACCGCACGCTGGGCGTTTCCACCATCCTGGTGATCGGAGGAAGCGGGGAGTATCTGTCGGTTGCCGATCGGGTGTATATGATGGAGGACTACCTGATAAAGGACGTGACCGCAAGATCAAAGAACATCTGCACGGCGGCAGGTGTTTTGAACGCTCTGCCCGCCCCTGCCGATTGGAGTCAAAAGAGAACCCTTTATGCCGAGGGCTTCAGCTCCTATCCCCAACGAAGCGGAAGCGAGCGGCTGGAGGTTTCGGATATGGGCTTCATTTTCATCGGGGATGAGAAGATCGACGTGCGGGGGCTTCACGACATCGTCAGCCCCCGTCAGCTTGACACACTGGGCTTTATGCTCCGCCATCTTGAGATATCAAACAACGACCTTGTCATTGATCTTGAAAAAAGGATCGACGAGCTTTACGAAAGAATTGAAAAGGAAGGGGTGGATCTGCTTTATTCCTCTTTCTTTACCACCACCGAGCGCTTTTTGGATCTGCCGAGAAGGCAAGAGCTTTTGGCTCTGATTTACCGTATGCGGCTGGTCCGCTTTATAAAAAAGGAGGCTTGAATATTCAAAATATCATTTTTCTGCAACCAACGCCCAAAAAGGTACATTCTATTAGCAGAGGGCATAAAAAATACACAAGCACACCCAATCTTTTCCCTCGAATCACGCTTTATAAGGCAGAGCACGGAGGTGATACCCAATGACTGTTTGTAAAATTACCATTTCGGACCGAATCAAAGACTACAGAAAGCAAAATCATTTGTCTCAAAGCGACTTTGGAGAAATGCTGGGCGTTTCGCCCCAAGCCGTGTATAAATGGGAAAAAGAGATTTGCTATCCCGACATCACCCTTTTGCCCGATCTTGCGGGGACGCTGGGGTGTATGATCGACGACTTCTTTGGGTGAATGCGTTTTTCGTATAAAAAAGGCAGGCGGAGCAAAATGCTTCGCCTGTTTGTTTTGATTAAAATTAGATCATCTGTTTTTGTGTGATTTTCACATATAAGATTTAAAATCCTATTTTTCCTCAACCCCAAAAACCGTCTCAAAAGCTGTGGCGGC
>JAFTMP010000093.1 GCA_017452335.1 Clostridia bacterium | reverse complement strand
ATACGGCAACAGCTCCAACGGCAACGATCGGGAGTTCGTCATCAAGAGCGAATGCACCGAAGCCGACATCGCCTTTATCAAGGACTATATGCAAAAGTGCCATGATGCCATGGTCAGCGGCAACAAAGCCGCCATTGAAAAACTCATTGACCTTCCTTCCCTTGTGGATATGTACATCATCGAGGAGCTTTCCAAGGACGTGGACGTGGGCGCCGCCAGCTGCTTTTTGCAAAAGGATGCAGGGGGCAAGCTGTATTTCACCGCTCCCTGGGACTTCGACTTCGGCTTTGGCACTTACGGTTACGCCACCAGCACCGATGAGCTGCTCTCCAGCGGCAGAAGAGGGTGTACATGGTTTTCTGCACTGATCGAACACGAGTGGTTTACCACCATGGTCTATAAACGTATGGTAGAGCTGGATCCCGCATTTAAGCAAACCATGCAGGCTGTACGCGATCAAGCGGCAATTTTAGAGGATGCCGCCGATCAAAACGCAGAGTTTTGGGATATGTACGGCAACAAGTATCACAACTACGTCTCCTCTCAAGTATCCTCTTATCTTTACAGCTACGACGAACACATTGATTTCCTGGTAGATTGGAGCGAAACGCGCTGGGAAACTATGAAAGAATTACTCCAAAGCGAGGGTTAATCCATGAAAAACAACAAAACACTCCTTTCCATCGGTGCACTGCTGTTGGCGGCATTGATGCTCCTTTCAGCCTGCCAAAAAACAGTCAAGTCCTCTCAATCGGAAGAAAGTGCATCTTCTCCCGTTTCCTCCAAGGCAGAACCGTCTGATGATTCACAGCAGGAAAGTGAAAAATCAGAGCAGCCACAGAGTCCCTCAAAGGAAAGCAATGCACCAAGCCCCTCCAAGCCCGAACCCGATCCCGACAAAAATCCCACCGCCATCCGCTTTGAAAAAGAAAGCATGAAGGTGGAAACAGGTAACGAGTTTACCCTTCCCGTAACGGTCTTTCCCGAAAGCGCCGAATCCACCCCCATCAACTGGTATACCAGTGACAGCAAGATCGCCCGCGTGGACGAAACGGGAAAGATCACAGCCGTGCGCGTGGGAACGGTACTGATTACCGCAAAAAGCTCTACAAACGAGGTTTTTGACTACATCACCGTAAACGTGGTCAACAAGATCACCGAGGTGACCAAGCTGGCATTTGAAAGCGACACCTTTGAGGTGGCTCTGGGCGCTACCAAGCAGTTGCCCATCGTGATCGCTCCTGCACTTGCCCCTCTCTCCTCCTTGGAGTTTATTTGCAGTGACGATACCGTACTCTCCATTGACCAGGTAGGAAAAGTTACCGCACGAAAGATCGGCAGTGCACAGGTCACCGTCACCTCCGAAAACGGTCTGAGCGCACAGTGCACCGTAAAGGTGACGCCCGTGGTCAACAAGGTCACACAGATCGTATTTGAAAGCGATTCCCTAAGCATTGATGCAGGAGAGCAAGTACAGTTAAAGACCACGGTCCTTCCCGAAAACGCAGATAACAAGAACCTCATCTTTACATCAAGCAACCCCTCCGTGGCATCGGTTGACGGAAACGGCGTGCTGACGGGTGTTCGTAACGGTACTGCTACCATCACCGCAACCAACCACGATGGTACAGTCAGTGCCACTTGCACCGTAAGCGTTACAGGACTTGCCGATCCCATTGATGACATTGATCTTTCCGATGCAACCCTTGATCCCGGCGAAGGCACCTATAACGGCGGTCTGCGGGTAAAGAGCTCGGGCGAGTTGATGTTCTCCCCTAATCTCAGCATGTTCAGAGACTATTTAGACTCTGAGGACAGAAAGTACAGTGAATTCGTGGCGCGTCTGCGCTTCACCGTTCTGCCTGTAGACGGACAAAGTGAATATGTGTTCCTTTCCGTTCTTGTCACCCCCGAAAAGAGCAAGGGCGACTGGGTGGACTTCTTCCTTGTGGGAAATGAGATCAACTGCGGCTTCTGCCCCACCGCTGAGGTCACTTATCAGATCGAGCTGGTGCTCATGGAGCAGCAAACGGGTAAGGCTGTCTTTTACTCGGTATTTGAGCAGGTCACTGCCTCTGCCGATTACGCCGAAAGCAAGTACTACAAGCCCACTGCACCCGATACCCAAACCACCATTCCCCCTGTCACCCCCAGCTTTACCGTGCAGTATAAGGTAATGGGCGGCGGTACGATCAGCGGACTGCTGAACCAAACGATCTCTCAGGGCAAGCAGGGCTCCGTTGTAATGGCAATTGCCAATCCCGGCTACAAGTTCCACATGTGGAGTGACGGCTCCACCGATCCCGTGCGTTCGGGCGATACCCTTTACAAGGATATCGAGATTTCCGCATACTTCCTCTCTACCGGCGGCAGTAATATCCCCAGCATGCACATCACCACCGAAAGCGGCTACCCCGTTACCTCCAAGGAATACGAGCCTGCCACCATGGTGATCACAGGATGCGAGGATGCACGCTACAACATCACCGCCACCCTGCAGATCCGCGGCAGAGGCAACTCCTCCTGGAGCGGCTCCGCTTCTCAAGACTCCTATAACAGCAAAAATTCCTACCGCATCAAGCTGGATGAAAAGGAAAAGCTGCTGGGTATCGGTGACAGCAAAAACAAAGACTGGGTGCTCAACTCCAACAAGTTTGACCTGTCGGGTCTAAGAAACAAGCTGGTATGGGCGCTGGCAGAGCGCATGGGCACCTTCACCTACGTGCCCGAATGCACTTGGGTACAGCTCTATGTCAACGAGCAGTACAGAGGCATGTACATGGTCACCGAGCTGGTAGAGGTGGCAAATGACCGCGTGGAGATCGACGAGACCATTACAGAGTCCGAAAAGAAGGGCTATTTCTTGGAAATTGACTTCAGAGGCAACTACGAGGATACTCCCTACTTCTACATTGACGGCTACGGCCCCAACCCCCAAACCGAGCTGCACAGTGCAAGAGAATTCGTTGTGAAGAACGATACCTGCACCGACGAAGACCTTGCCTACATCCAATCCTACATCATTCAGTGCCATGAGGCGATCCTTTCGGGCGATCGGGCAAAAATAGAGGAGCTCGTCGACATGAAATCGCTGATCGACATGTACATTTTGGAGGAGCTTTCCAAGGATGTGGACGTGGGCGCGGCAAGCTTCTTCTTGCATAAGCAAGCGGGCGGCAAGCTGTATTTCACCGCTCCCTGGGACTTTGACTTCGGCTTTGGCACCTACGGTCCCGCAGTCTCCGACTGGGGATTTGTCTCCGAGGGAGATGACGGATGTGATTGGTACGTTGCCCTCGTTGAGCAAGAGTGGTTCAGAACAGAAGTGTGTGCGCGCATGAAGGAGCTGGAGCCCGCGATAGCAGAGACCATTGAGGAGATCAAAAAGCTGGGTCTTGAGCTGGAAGGCGCGGCGGATCTCAATGCTCTGCACTGGGATATGTACGGAAACAGCTTCCACAGCTATGTTTCAAGCCAAGTTTCCTACTATCTGAACTGCTATCCCGAGCACATCGACTTCTTGACCTCTTGGACAGAATCGCGTTGGATGATCCTTTATGACATGTTAAACGAATACTGATATCCAAAAACACCGAAGGGGCTGCATGACGTAACAAAAAAGTTACAGCATGCAGCCCCTTGTCCGCGGCGCAAACCCTTTACAGAAGCGTTTTTTTGTGATATAATCTACCTATATCGGTATACTTTGAAGCTTCAGGTATACTCTATAAAAATCTGTCAAAAATCTAAGGAGAAGTGCGATGATCGTGCATTTCAACTGCGGCGATACCCTGCAAATGAAGAAAAAGCATCCCTGCTCGGGCGATCTGTTTTTGGTGTTGCGGGTAGGCTCCGATATTCGAATTCAATGTAAAAAATGCGGAAGAGATCTGACCATCCCCAGAGTAAAGATCGAATCCAGCATCAAAAAGGTTATTCCCCAAAATGAACAGGAGGCAGAGCATGGATCTCATTCTTCAACCTGATCTGATCAACCAAACGCCCCTGCAAAGCAAAAAAGAAGCGCGGTGTCAGCTCATCAAGCTGATCCTTTCCTGCTTTGGCGTTTCGGCGGGACTCATGGCGCTGATCTATTTCTGCATGGGTATTCCGTGGCTGGGCAATTCGGTCTTAACCCTTGACTTGAACGGTCAGTATGTCTATTTCTTTGAATCCCTGCATGATATGATCTATAACTGTGATGCGGGCATGCTCTATACCTGGTACCGCTCCCTTGGCGGAGAGTATATGGGTATTTATGCCTATTATTTGGCAAGCCCCTTTTCTTGGCTGGTGGCGCTCATGCCCTCGGCGATCATCACCGAGTCGCTGTATGTGATGATCCTTTTAAAGATCGGCTGTGCAGGGGCGTCCATGGGCTGGTATTTGCACAAAACCTACCCCACCAATAAGCGCAACGTGGTGATCTTCTCTGCCCTGTATGCCCTTTGTGCCTGGTCCATCATGTACGGAAACAACGTGATGTGGTTAGACACCCTCATTCTCTTCCCTTTGGTGATCTACGGAGCGGATCTGATCCTATCGGGCAGAAATTACCTGGTCTATACCCTCACCCTGGCGCTGACCCTGCTTTCCCATTATTACATGGGCTACATGGTGTGCCTGTTTTTGGTGCTCTATTTCTTTTATTTCCACATTGCCCACAGAGACAGAGCCGACTACAACCCCAAGGGCGAGCGGGCGCATTTCCTTTGCTCGGGACTTCGTTATCTCTTCTTCACCCTGCTGGCAGTAGGCATTGCGGGGGTGGTCATCTTCTGCGCCGCCTATTCGCTGACCTTTGGAAAAGACACCTTCACCGATCCCGTCTACCAGTTCACATTCAAGTTAAATTTCCTTGATATTATTTTCAAACTCCTGCCCGGCGCGGCAGACACCGTGCGCAGAGAAGGGCTCCCCTTCATATACTGCGGTACGGCAACGCTGTTCGGCGCGGCGATCTTTGCCGTTTCCCCCAAATTCAAGACCAAGGAAAAGGTGGGGGCAGGTCTGCTTCTTCTCATCCTCACCCTCTGCTTCTCCGTTTCGCTCATTGACATTTGGTGGCACGGGGGACAGGAGCCCAACTGGCTCAACTACCGCTACAGCTTTATGTTCTCCTTCCTGCTGTTGGTGATCGGCTATCGAGGCTTTGAACAGCTTCGACGAGTCTCCACCCAGTTTTTAGCCGTAGTCCCTGCCGTTCTGGGCATCTTCCTTGTGATCTTACAGCAAGAGGGCTATGGTGAAAACTACGAATATACCGGCGCTGTCTTCCCCAAGGCGTATAGCTACGACCTTCTATTCTATTTCCTTTCCCCCATCGTCATCGGTGCGGTCTTCCTTGCCATTCTCTATTTTAAAAAGAAGGGCGGAAACAGACTGGGGACGCTAGCGCTGACCTGTACCATCCTTGGAGAAACGCTCTTTATCGGACTGCTTTCCCAGATCGCCCTTGCCTGCGACGTGGGCTACAGCTTCCGCGCAGATTATGCAGACTTCATCAATCGGGTAGAGCCTGCAGTGGAATACATTCAAGACTTGGACGATGGCTTTTACCGTATGGATAAAACCTTCCACCGCCAGCCTGCCGATGCTATGGCGCTGGAGCTGCGCGGGGTATCCAGCACCACCTCCACTCTAAACCGCCATACCTTAAAGCTTCTTGACCAACTGGGCTTCGTAGCAGGCTCTTATTGGAGTCAGTATACCGGAGGCAATCCCGTGACCGATATGATCCTTGGTATGAAATATATCATCACAGAGGACACTGCCCCCGATGCCCTTTATCAGCGGGTCTACACCGATGAACAGGGCGAGGCGGTATACGGATATCTTAACCCTTATGCCCTTTCCATCGGCTATACCGTAAACGACGCCGTGCTGGATTTAAACTTTAACGACTATGACTCCCCCATGGTGCTTTTAAACGATCTGGTTGCCGCCATGACGGGCAAAGACGAGCTTCGTCCCTTTGTAAAGCTCTCTGCAGAGGATTCCTACGAGGACATCACCCTGGCACGCTCCTCTTCCGCAAAGCATCTGATCTACAAAACCAGCGAGGGCGGCACAGCACCCCTGCTGACCTTCACCTTCACCGCCGAAAGTACCGACCCCGTGTATCTCTACTTCTCCACCGACTATCCCCGCGATTGCACCCTGTATATCGACGGCAAGGAAAGCGGCACTGCCATGGCAAACGATTCCGACGGCATCATTTACGTAGGCAGATTTGAAGAAGGAAGCAGCCACACCGTCTCTCTTGCGCCCCTGGAAGAAAAGATCTATTTGCGTGAAAACCAGACGATCTTCTGGCACTTAGACGAGGAGATCTTAAAGGAAAGCTATAGCGCGCTTCAAAAGGGACAGTATGAGATCAGCGCCGACTATACCGAGGAGCACCTGAAGGGCACCGTGAAGGTAGACGGAAAAGATACCCTGCTCTTCACCTCTATCCCCTACGATGAGGGTTGGAGGATCACGGTGGACGGCAATGAAGTAAAGCCTCTCACCTTCACCACCCCTGTATACGACGAGGTCACAGGCGAACAACTGGGCGTGGAGGAACAGCCCTATCAGGATGCGCTGATCGTTTTGCGCTTGACACCCGGAACGCACCAAATCGAGTTCCGTTACATGCCCGATTGCTTCCTTTACGGCGGCGCCGTCAGCTTGATCTCTCTCTTTGTTTTGGCGCTGATCACCGCAATAGACTATCTGCTCATCCGCCGCTACAAAAAAAGAAGGATGGCTGCTGTTCCTGTAAGCGGCGAGCTGTCTGCATCGGATAATCTGACCGAGCAATCCATTGACACGCCCGCCGAAGCAGTGCAGGAGCCAAGCGAAGCCGCGGACCAGCAAACCGCACCGCAAGACGTATCGGAAAGCGAAAAGCCCAAAAAAGAACACCGTAAAAAGAAACGAAAATAAAGTACAAGAAAGGAGTTGACTTCATGGCTAAAAAGACTCATAAAAGCTACACCAGCCCCAAAGCGATCCGCTACTATTTATCCACAATGGTCGGCGTCATTTTCCTGCTGTTGGTGCAGGTACTGCTTTTCATTCTTTTATACATGGGGCTGTTTTTCAACTCCGACAAGAGTATTTACTACGCATGCGCTTACCTATTCTTCAACATCGTCAGCGTGTGCGTGGTGCTCACCATCATCAACCGCAAATGCCCCACCGCCTATAAACTGGCTTGGGTCGTGCCCATCTTGATGTTTCCCGCGGCAGGCGGAAGCTTTTATCTGCTTGCCAGAGGGCGCAGTCTTCACAAGGTCGCCGTTGCGCGCATCAAGCAAAACAGAGAACTGCTCAAGCGTGACTTCCCGCCCGTTACCATGCCCACAAAGGAGGAAACAGGCAGCTTTTCCACCATCCCGCCCTTTCTTGAAAGTGAAGGCTTCCCGTCTCTTACAAATACCGATGCCATATTTTTAAAGTCCGGCGAAGTATTTTTTGAACAGTTAAAGCAAGACCTTGAAAAAGCCGAAAAATTCATTTTTTTGGAGTTTTTCATCATTCACGAAGGGATCATGTGGGACACTATTTTAGAGATCTTAGAGCGCAAGGTAAAGGAGGGCGTAGTGGTACGCGTGCTCTACGACGGCATGGGATCGCTAAAGACCCTGCCCACGGGCTACTGCAAGAAGCTTAGGCAAAAGGGGATCGACGCCAAGGTCTTCCAAACCTTCGTCCCCCTGCTCTCCACCTTTCAAAATAACCGCGATCACCGAAAGATCATTGCCATTGACGGCAAGATCGCCTATACCGGCGGCATCAATTTGTCCGATGAATATATCAACGAATACGACCGCTTCGGTCACTGGCTTGACAACGGAATCCGCCTGCACGGACGGGCGGCAACCCAATTTGCTCGCTTTTTCCTTGAAATGTGGTATACCAACCATCCCTCCGATCCCGACCCCTCCGTCTTTTTTGCCTATGAGGATGCGCCTGCCAAAGGCACCGTGATCCCCTACAGCGAAGCGCCGCTTTTTGAGCGGGGGTGCATTAAAAACCTCTATTTACAAATGATCTCCCGCGCCAAGGACTATGTCTATATCACCACCCCTTATCTGATCCCGGGAGATGACCTGCTACAGGCGCTGTGCATTGCGGCAAGAGGCGGTGTGGATGTGCGTCTGATCACCCCCTACCACGGAGACCATGAAGCCGTGCACCTGATCTCCCGCTCCTATTACAAGGATCTCATCGAGCAGGGCGTGCGTATTTACGAATATCTGCCCGGTTTTATTCATAGCAAGACCCTTGTGTGCGATGACAAGATCTGTTCGGTAGGCACCTGCAATTTAGATTACAGAAGCCTTTATCTGCACTATGAATGCGGCACACTGTGCATTGACAGTCCTTGTGTAGCCGAAGTGCGGGACGATTTTTTAAACACGCTGGAGCGTTGCAAGGAGCTGTTTCCCGAAGATCTTAAAAAGCCATCTGCCCTGCACAGACTCTTCATTTCCGTGGCAAGACTCTTTGAGCCGATGTTATAATCTGCCGGGGAGCTTCCAAAATCCTTTAAAGGAATGTTGCTTATGAAAGATACCAACAATCAAAAACCCAAAAACACCAACGGATCTACTGCCAAACGCACCGGCACAGCAAAATCCGCCGCGCAAAGGGCTCCCACAGGTAGGACGCCGTCAAGCAGGACGCCTGCCAAAAAAGCGCCTGCTAAAAAAGCGCCCGCTAAAAAAGCTCCTGCTAAAAAAGCTCCTGCCAAAAGGCGCTCAAACAATCAAAAGCAGGGCGGACTGTCCCTTGGAACCATTCTCTTGCTCCTGCTCACGCTGGCGGCTCTTGCAGGATTCCTCTTTTTGCTGATTAAAGGCTTCCCCCCTAAAAATACAACGGAAGAGCCCGCAAGCTCGCCCACACTTTCCCAGTCCTCTCCCGAAAAGGAGCTTCCCTCCTCCCCTGCGAAATCGCCTTCCAAAGCTGAGGAGTCCTCTTCACTGATACCAAGTGAGCCCGCAAACACCCCCTCGCCGCTTCCCTCTTCCCCTGAGCCCACCCCTACACCCGGTCCTACTCCTACGCCTACTCCAACCCCCTCTCCGACTCCTTCGCCCGATCCTCTTCCCGATCCATATCTGCAGGCAATCACGCCCCAGGAGCGCAAGACCCTGCAGACCCAAAAGGAGGGTGGGATCTGCACACTGAACTACTATCTTCCCCGTGTGATCATTCCCGCAAGTGCACAGATGCAGGAGCAGATCAACACCCATATTGAAAAGGAACTAAATAGCCTTTTAAAGACCATCCAAAGCAATTACAGCAAAAATTACGAGCCCATGATGATGGGATCGTTGGACTTTGAAGTGGGCGTGCGCTTTTATCAAAGCGACTCCACCATCTCGCTTTTACTTTCCTACACCATTCTTGCAGGCAACGGCGACTTCGTGGATGAGGTACTCAGCCTCAATTTTGACAAATCAAACGGAAACACCCTCACTGTTTTTGATCGGCTCACCGACCGCAACGCGGCGATCAGCTACGTAAAAGCCAATATTGATGCAGGCGATGCCCCCGATTTTGACATTCTTCTGCGCGATCCCTCCATGGGCGGTGCCTCCTTCTGTCATGCTTGGTATATTGACGGTGATGCACTTTATGTGCTTTACAGCGGCAAAACGGTGGATTATTACACTCCCACCGTGATTGAGGTACAGATCTTAAACAACGCGCTGTTTACTCTTTGACGCAACAGCTTTAACAAAACGGAGGCGCCTTTGCCGCATGCAGCATAGGCGCCTCTCATTTTTTCAAATTTGTAAAATTGTAAAAAGCACTTGACAAAAAAGAAAAGGTATGGTATGCTTAGTGGGCACGGAGGCATAGCTCAGCCGGTTAGAGTGCTTGCTTGACATGCAAGAGGTCACTGGTTCGATTCCAGTTGTCTCCACCAATACAGAAAAACGCCCGGTTTTAGTGCAAAAAGCACAAAGAGTTTGGCGTTTTTCTTTTGTTTTTGTACAACGCACCAAAGACAAGTAACTGTATTTTTGCCAGTTTTGCTCCTTTTGTTACTATTTTTTGACCATTGACAGATTTGGGTTTTTGTGATATACTATTCTCGTACACAGGGCTGATGGTCGGCTCAACACCACTATTCATGGTGCTACCGACGTTTTTAGGCTCTGTGTTTTTATATCTACAAAAACGAACTCTCCATCACTCGGTGTACCAAGCTTCAAATTGTCATTTTTCATGGAGATATTGACACGCGGCACTTGTAAAACAAACAAAGCTGTGTTAAAATCAAGAAAAAAGGAGGGATGCCATAATGAAAGATCAACTCATACTTCTTGGAGCACGCGCAGAGAGCTATATCAAGGACCATTTATCGCAAAAGTTAGACCGCGACACCATCTGCCGCGCGCTTTCCACCAACAGGACCACCCTTTCCCGTGCACTGCTCCTGCGAACCGGCAGGACCCTTCGCCGCTTTATCTTAGATGAACGGATCAACATGAGCAAAGCGCTGCTCCTTTCGGGCGAACAAAACATGAGTATCATCGCTGAAAAATGCGGCTTTGCCGATGCATCCTATTTTTCCCGCGCTTTCCGTGAGCAGACCGGCATGACACCCACCGCGTATGTTAAGAGCGAAACGGAGCAAAACGACACCGTTTGGCACTATAGCTTGGACGGAGAATTGCTCCCCCATCTTCCCAGCGTGCACGACTGCGCCGTTGCGCAGATTCACGCCGATGGCGAATATCTGTCGCTCTATTTCAATGATGAACTTTCCATGTATGTAAGCGTCTCGCGTTTTCGTCCGGGTGCCAAAGAATTAACGATCCGCTATCATCTGTGCGATCCTTGTTTCATGGTGTACCGCCGATTTAGGCATCAAAAAAACGATGGCACAGGCTATGAAATCGGGTATTCCTTATATGACGATGCGCAGGATTTTTTGAAAGAAGCAGCGCATCTAAAGCTCTTATATCTCTATCACTGTATCGAATATAACACGGTCGTTTTAAAGCTTTGGGCATCGGATGATCCCTATGAGGTCATGCTTGAATTCAACGCCGACACCGTAGAATACCGATGGGGCTTTGAGCCGTCAAAAGAGGGGATCATTGACCGCATGAAGGGCGCAGGCATTCGATTTGAAGCCGGCATGAGCGACGAGGAGCTGGAAGCGGCAGAGCTCTGCTTTGGCTTTACATTTCCTCGGGAGATCGCCGCGTTTTTGCGTCTTGCCGTACCAACGGGAGAACAGTTTTTTGATTACAAGGATCTTTCACAACGAAATGTAGACAAATTCAAGGCATTTCGCAGGATCGTTGAAAGCGGATTTGCCTTTGACATTCAAAACGTCCCTCGGTTTCGAAGGGCAATGGAAAAACGGTACGATACATCGGGCGCACATCAAACTCTTGATGCCATCATGACCGAGTATCACAATAGCCCCAAACTCATTCCCTTTTATGGGCACCGCTGTTTCTTTGACGGACTTGACGATCTGCCTATTTTTTCTTATTCTCAGCCCTGCGATTCGATCCTCTACGGCGAGAATTTCGAAGACTATTTAAAAAGAGAGTTTTGCGGTGAAAAGCGAGCTTTTCCCGTGCATGTTCCTTCTTCCATGAACAAAACGGGGATATGGGCGGCGTGTCTGCGCACGGAGCCCCATATTACCGCCCACGACCACTGCGGCAGAAACAGAAAAGCACTGCATAACAGCCAAAAGTGCGGCTGCTTTTACTGCCTGAACATCCTCTCACCCAAAGAGATCGACCGATGGATCGACGATGATGAAACGGCGCTCTGCCCCTACTGTCAAATTGATTCGGTCATTGGCGATGCCTCGGGCTATTCGATCACCGAAGCATTTTTGAAAGAAATGAATGCCTATTGGTTTTCTTCGGTTGAAGAGGAAAAATAAAGCCATTCGCAAAGGGATGCAAACGGTCAGCTTTCAAGTATATTCACAAAAAGGAGCTTTTGGAAAACCAAAAGCTCCTTTTTTGTCGATAAAGCTATTTGGGGCTTTGCCCCAAACAGTTTTCTCCAAGCCGCAGGCTTGGTATCTGATCACTCCTTAGCGCGCCTCATTTTCCGATGCCTCATCCTTTTGCGCTTCAAACTTCTCTACCGTTTCGTTGGTAAAGGCGCGCACCAGCGCACTGCCGTCCCCCGATTCGATATACTTAAAGGACACCACATCCCCTTCCTTGGTAAAGCGCACCGAGGTTTTCAGCGCAAAGGGCGCCACATACAGTTTCTCGGGATGCTCCTCTAAAATAAATTCTAAAGAATTTTCTGCCGCGTTTTCCCGCACGCGCAGTACCCGTCCCTGCACGCTCTTTAAATCTTCGCCCTCCAAGTCCGAGGTAGCGCCCGACTCGGTCACGATCGAAAGATATTCTGTCTTGGCACTCTTTAAATCTTCACTAAGCACCACTGTGCCGTCAGACACCCGCACCAAGCAATACCACAGCCGCTGATAGCCGTTTTTCAGTGTGAGGAAATAGGTTGGGGTATTTTCAATGTTAATAAGGATCGGGTCGGTGGCAGTGAGCGCCTGCGCCTTCACCTTCTGATCGCCCTCTGCAATGCTCTTGGCGCGGTATTCGGTGATACCGCTCATGGTGTAGCGCAGGGTCTCTTTGGTCTTCAAGTTCACCAGCACAAAGCCCACAGAGGTCTCATCTGCATTGTTCGGGGAGGTGATGCCCGAATACATATAGGTTTCCCCGTCAATGGAGATGTAGTTATACTCCTCTGTCAAGTTAAAGACATCCTTCTTGGCACCAAACTCCACGTTGAACCAGCCGTTTTTATAGGTCAGCGCGTTGTCGCTCTGTGCATAAGCGATATCCACCGGCACCACGCGGTCCACCCACGAGGGCTCCTTGCCCATGGGATATTTCTCAATCTCGCCGCTGGTGGCATTGACCAAGATCACGCCCTTGGGCTCTTCGCCCCCGAAAAGTCCCACTTCTCTATCATAGTAGGTCA
Source organism: Clostridia bacterium (assembly GCA_017452335.1). Classification (GTDB taxonomy): domain Bacteria; phylum Bacillota; class Clostridia; order Oscillospirales; family CAG-272; genus UBA11512. Next base: position 2,996 of record JAFTMP010000093.1, on the reverse strand, counting down.
CGATCCAGTAAGGATGCCCTTCATCGTCGATCTCAAAGGAATACTCGGTGACCATGGCAGTGGGATAGTGCATCCACACGTAGCGGTGCAGATTGTAGTTGAGCAGTCCGCTTTCAAGATAGGGCATGCCCCCGTCTACCAGCACCAGCTCGGTCTCCTCCGTCACCACATTCACCTTCACATATCCCACGCTTCCTGTGGAATATTTATTCAGTGCCACGAAAAAGCCGCTGTATTCCAGAGGGATCACGCGCACCAGCTCCTCGCCCTTGTCGGTGTTGACGTGAATAAGGGTATTACTGCCGCCCAGTGTAAACTGGGAGCCGTAGGTACCCAGCGCCCCCTCTGCCTTACGCATGGAAATGCTTTCATCAATAATGGGCAGGGTGCTGCTTCCGATGGATTCGGGAGAAATGGTGGTGCCAAACTCCTCCATGGAAAGCTCCTTTAACTCCATCTGTGCGGCATAGTCCTTGGCTCTGAAAAAATGCAGGGAGCTGAGAAATCCGAACACCATATACACGCCCAGCACCGCCAAAATAACGGCAAGAACCTTTAACGCAGTGTTTTTCTTTGCTCCACTGCCTCCGGCATATCCCTTTTTGCCGGTCAACATGCCTTCCAAGCCTTCAAGAACACCCTTGAACTGTCCCCAGCATCCAAAGAGCAAAAAGCCGATGACCACGGTCAGTGCCACCCAACCGATGGCATTTTCATTTTTAAAATGCAGTGTGGGGAAGGTCAGATATAAGGAAAGCGCGATGTATGCAAGAAAGAGGATCCCTCTGACCACATACGATACTACTTTTTTGGACGTACTCATTTCATCGTCCTCCTTTAAAGTTTACGGGGATGCCGTGCATGCACGGCATCCCCGCTATTATTGATAATTATTCGTACAGCTTGCCCATCTTTTGGAGTCTGTCGTACTTGGCTGCAGCGTGCTCTGCTGCCTTTGCAAACAGTTCCTCTGCTCTCTGGGGGAAGCTCTGTGCCAGACGCGCATAACGAGTCTCGCTCTTGATGAATTCCACATAGTCGGCAGTGGGCGCCTTGGAGTCAATGGTCAGCTTGGTTTCCGCAGTAGGATTGTAACGGAACATATTCCAGTAGCCTGCGTCAACCGCTCTCTTCATTTCCTGCTGGCAGTTCTGCATGCCGCCCTTTACACCGTGCATTTCGCAGGGTGCATAGCCGATGATCAGAGAAGGTCCGGGATATGCCTCAGCCTCGGTGAATGCCTTGAGGGTCTGGTTCATATCTGCGCCCATTGCGATCTGTGCAACGTATACGTAGCCATAGGACATTGCGATTTCAGCAAGGTTCTTCTTGCCCAGTGCCTTACCTGCTGCCGCGAACTGTGCTACCTGACCGATGTTGGAAGCCTTGGAAGCCTGTCCGCCGGTGTTGGAGTATACTTCGGTATCGAATACCATTACGTTTACGTCCTCGCCGGAAGCCAGTACGTGGTCAAGACCGCCGAAGCCGATGTCATAAGCCCAGCCGTCGCCGCCGAAGATCCATACGGACTTCTTGGACAGATACTGCTTTTCAGCCAGTACCTTCTTTGCCAGCTCGCAATCGCATCCTTCAATAGCCGCTACCAGCTTGTCGGTTGCTTCGCCGTTGGTCTTGCCGTCGTCATAGGTTGCAAGATAGCCCTCGCAAGCGCTCTTGATCTCTGCGTTTTCGGTCTTTTCTGCGATCTCTTCGATATAGCCCTTGAGCTTTGTGCGGATCGCCTTCTGACCCAGTGCCATACCAAGACCGTGCTCTGCGTTATCCTCAAACAGGGAGTTTGCCCATGCGGGACCCTTACCGGTCTCTCTGTTTACAGTGTAAGGAGTTGCAGGTGCGGAGCCGCCCCAAATGGAGGAGCATCCGGTTGCGTTGGAGATGTACATTCTCTCACCGAAGAGCTGAGTGATCAGTCTTGCGTAAGAGGTTTCAGCACAACCTGCGCAGGAGCCGGAGAACTCAAGCAGAGGCTGCTTGAACTGGCTGCCCTTTACGGTGTTGTTGATCAGTTCCTTCTTTTCGGAAACGTTTGCTACGCAGTAGTCAAATGCTTCCTGCTGTTCGCTCTGAGTAGCCTGGGGCTTCATCACGATTGCGTACTCTGCGGGATCAGCCTTTACGCCTGCCGCAGCTGCCTTCTTGTCAACGCCTGCGTTCACGGGGCATGCCTTCACGCACAGGGTACAACCCATACAGTCAAGGGGAGAAATTGCCATGGTGAACTTGTAGGTGGTCTTCACCACGGGCTTTGCAGTGTACTTGGTCACTGCAGGAGCGTTTGCCGCTTCCTCTTCGGTCATTGCAAAGGGACGGATGGTTGCATGAGGACATACAAATGCACAGCTGTTACACTGGATACACTTCTCGGGATTCCACTGGGGAACCATTACGGCTACGCCTCTCTTTTCGTAAGCAGCCGCGCCCTGAGGGAAGGTACCATCCACGTAATCGGTGAATGCCGAAACGGGCAGGCTGTCACCCTTCATTGCTTCAACGGGCTCAACCACTGCGTTTACGAACTTCACGAGATCTGCGCGCTCACCGGTCGCCTCAGCCTTTGCAGCGTCTGCGCCGCAGGTCTTCCAGCTTTCGGGTACATCGATCTTGGTGAATGCGTCAGCGCCTGCATCGATTGCCGCATAGTTGAGGTCAACCATTGCCTGGCCCTTCTTGCTGTAGGACTTGTATGCCATCTTCTTCATGTATTCAATGGCTTCATCCTTGGGCAGGATCTGCGCCAGTGCAAAGAACGCAGACTGCAGAATAGTGTTCTTAACCTTTGCATTGCCGATCTTCTTAATAGCCAGATCGGTTGCGTTGATGGTGTAGAATTCCACATTGTTGTTGGCAATGTAGCTCTTTACCGAAGCGGGCAGATGAGCGTCCAGCTCTTCTGCGCTCCACTGACAGTCAAGCAGGAAGGTACCGCCGGGCTTTACGTCGGAAACCATGTCATACTTGGTCAGATATGCCTGGTT
>JAFTMP010000092.1 GCA_017452335.1 Clostridia bacterium | reverse complement strand
CTTCTTACGGCGGCGGTGCTGTACGGCACCACGGCGTGTGTAGCATCCCCCACGCCCTCCAAGACCGTGCCTCAAGGAGTGATCGTTGTTCCCGGTATAGAGGAGGATCCTTCAAAAGGGGAATCCATTTATACAAATCCGAAAGCTTCTCCAAGTGCAGAAAGCACAAAAGGAGAGGCAAGTGAAAGCACGCCCTCTTCTCCCGAGCCTGCACCGCCCGAGAAAACCATTCCCCAAACCGAGCGGGAGCTGATGATGGCGGTGGAGAGCTGTAAGCTTCCAAGGGACAGCTATTTTGAGCGGGGCGAAGCGACAATTGTGGCAAGTCAGCTTTCGGACGGTTATGCCATTCTTATCAGAAAACTGGTGTTTGGCAGGGGAGATGATCAGATCACCTGCTATGTTGCCGACGTGTTTATGGAAGATATCAAGGATCTGATCGGCTGTGTATTTACCGATGAGGAAGGAAAAATTGCAGAGGGTTCTCCCCAGCAGGTAACCGAGCAGTTAAACGCCCTTTTTGTGGTGAACACCGACTTTATGAAGGGGCGCAGTTGGGGACTTTACGTGCGGGGCGGACAGGTCTTTCGCCAAAAGAAGACAAAGGGCATTGATGTGTGCTGTATCAAAACCGACGGCACCATGCAGATCCTTGACGGCGACACCCTTGACCCCGATGCGCTCATGGCGCAGGGCGATGTGTGGCACGTGCTCACCTTTGGTCCCTCCTTGTTAAATGAAGACGGTTCACCAAGGGACAAGAATAGTGATTTTCGCATCAATGACAATTACCAGGGCTGGAATGACGATAAAACCTATTACGGATTTCTCAGCCCCAACCCCAGAACTGCCATGGGACAGGCGCGGGACGGACACTATATCTTTGCCGTTGTGGACGGCAGGGACGAGGGCTATTCCAAGGGCATGACCTTCCCCCAGCTTTCTCATTTGATGTATGAGGAGGGGTGTGAGGTGGCGTACAATCTGGACGGCGGCGGCTCGGTTTTTATGTATTATGACGGCAAAGCCGTGAATTCCAACACAGGCGGCAGAAATCCCAGCGACTATTTTGTGATATTAAAAAAAGAAGGATGAGAGAAACAGACTATGAATGTGCTCGGACATTTTGTAACGATCACCAGGCACCGTCATAAGGTGATGGCGCATTGCTTTCGGTGTGGCATCCCCCTGCAGGGGATGATGCACGATCTTTCCAAATATTCCCCCACCGAGTTTTTTACAGGCTGTCGGTATTATATCGGCACCCGCTCGCCCAACGAAGGAGAGCGGGCAGATAAAGGATACTCCATGTCTTGGATGCACCACAAGGGCAGAAACCGCCATCATTTTGAATATTGGACCGATGTTTCTGCCGAAACAAAGCGCTATGTGCCCATCAGAATGCCCTATCGGTATTTAATTGAGATGGTGTGCGACCGTATTGCCGCAAGCAAGGTCTACAAGGGCGCGGCATATACCGATGCCTCGGCTTTGGAGTATTTTTTAAACGGTCACGGCCGTCACGAAATGCACCCCGAAACGGCGAGAGAGCTTCAAGAACTGCTGACCATGCTTCGCGATCGGGGCGAAAAAGAAACCTTTGCCTATATCAGGGGGCAAATGAAAACAAGAAAAAAAGAACATTGACAGAGCAAAACAAAATCGGAAGGTGAGTTTTTGACTTATGGAATTACAGATCAATAAACCGCAGATATTATTGGAGGATGAACGGGAGCAGGAGGGCTTTGATCCCGAAGAGGTGCTGACCATTGCCATGGACCTGTGTGAATGTATGCTGGAATGCGGTGCGGAGATCCACCGAGTGGAGGATACTGCGGAGCGTATTTGCCGTGCTTACGGCGCGGAGCGGGTAGAGATCTTTGCAATGACCTCTTTAATCACTGCCACCATCGTGATGGCAGATGACCGCAAGAGCACCCAGGTCAGAAGAGTGTACGGCAGTGCCAACGAGCTTTATAAAATTGAAAAGCTGAACGCCCTTTCCCGCACCATCTGCAGAGATACTCCCAAGCCCTCCAGAGTGAAGGAGCAGATCCGCAGTATTCAGAGAAAGCAGACCTATCCGCGGTTGTTAAAATATGTGGGCGGGTTTATCGGAACAGTGGGATTTTGTCTGTTCTTTGGCGGAAATCTCTATGATGCACTGCTGTGCAGCATCGTTGGTATGGTGGTATGTCTTTTAGACTTTAACAGACCCAAATACATCAATCAGATCGTCTATACCGTCTTTGTTTCGGCAGTTGCCAGCTTTCTCAGTTGGTTGTTCACCTCCCTTTGTGCCGGATATATCGAGGTGCATTTGTCCACCATCAATATCAGTATCATCATGTTGCTCATCCCCGGATTGGCGCTGGGTAATGCAGTAAGAGACCTGCTGTGCGGAGAGCTGGTATCGGGTGCGGTGAAGATGCTGCAGTGTATTTTGATCGCCGCCGCCATTGCCACCGGCTTTACCTGTGTGTTGCTCTTCTTCGGCGGAGATACCTCCACCTATTCAAGCGTTCCCGATCCTCTTTGTATGATCGTGATGGGCGGCGGGGGAGCCCTTGGCTTCTCGGTGCTCTTCGGCGTGCATCCAAAGCGGTTGGTCTATGCCACCATTGCGGGTATGATTTGTACCTCCGCTTACATGGTGGTGGATGAAATGGTGCCTGTTGCAGGCTTCCTTGGTCTGTTTCTTGCCAGCCTTGCGGGCGGTGCGGCATGTACCCTGTATGCAGAGGTGCTTGCAAGAATTTTAAAGACCCCCGCCACCGTCTTTCTCATTCCCGGACTCATCCCCATGGTGCCGGGAGGATCGCTTTACTATACCATGGCGTTTTTGGTGCAGGGCGATCAGTCCGTGGCGGCAGGAAAGGGCATCGACACGCTGTGCGTGTGCCTGGGTATTTCCACGGGTATTGTGATCATGTCGGTGCTGGGACAGATCTGGCGAAACACTGTGGAGAGTGCCGCAAGAAAAAAGATGCAGAGAAAAGCAACGAAATTGCAGGATACATAAAAGCAGGATACATAAAAGCAGGATGAACCGAAGGAAGGGATTTTTTTGAAGCAAGAGAATTTGATTCATGCCAATTATCATACCCATACCGTGCGTTGCCACCATGCAGAAGGAAGCGAGCGGGAATATGTGGAAGAGGCGATCAAGGCAGGGCTGACCACCTTGGGCTTTGCCGACCATACCCCCTATATTTTCCACACCAAGGGCTATTATTCAAGCTTTCGTATGCGCCCGGAGGAGTTAGAGGGATACGTGCAGGTGCTTCGTGCACTGCAGGAGGAATATAAAGACCGCATAAGCATCCTCATCGGACTTGAGGCAGAGCATTATCCCGCACTTTGGCAGGATTACTGTAAGCTGATCAAAAACAGCGGCGTGCAATATCTGATTATGGGACAGCATTTTGCCGCGGGAGAGCCGGGCGGTAAATACAGCGGCAGGGCAGACGATGATGAAGAGCGGTTAAAGAGCTACGTGGACAGTGTGATCGGCGGCGCACAGACAGGGCTGTTTTCCTACGTTGCCCATCCCGATATCATCAATTTTACAGGCGATCACGACCTGTATCTTGCGGAAATGGAGCGCCTGGTGCAGGGTGTTGTGAAAGAGGGACTTCCTCTGGAGCTGAACATTCTGGGGTTAAGAGAGGGTCGAAGCTACCCGAGAGAGGATTTTTTGGAGCTTGTGGGCAAACATCACGGCAAGATGATCATCGGCTCCGATGCCCATACGCCGGAGCACGTTTATGACCATGAGACGGTGCGCCGTGCCGTGGCGCTTGCCGAAAAATACGGCATCGAGCTGACCGAACGCATTGATACAACGCGGTTGCAAAGACTTCTGTGAAAAGAAAGGATCGAAATAAATTATGAAAATTACACCTGTTAAGGGAACCAACGACTATCTGCCTTCTCAAACGGCTCTGCGTGACCGTTTGCAGGCAACAATTTTGTCGGTATACAGAGCGGCAGGATATGACCGCATCACCACCCCTATTTTGGAGGATATTGAAAACCTGGATAAGAGCGAGGGCGGTGAAAACCTAAACCTCATCTTCAAGGTGATGAAGAGAGGAGAAAAGCTGGAAGGGGCGCTGGAAAAGGGCGACTACAAGAACCTTGCCGATATGGGTCTGCGCTATGACCTCACCCTGCCTCTTTGCCGTTATTATGCCAATAACCGCGCACACCTGCCCGCTCCCTTCAAGTGCATTCAGACGGATAGAGTGTACAGAGCGGAAAGACCCCAAAAGGGAAGACTGCGTGAGTTTGTGCAGTGCGATATCGACGTGCTGGGCGACAGCGGAAGCGATTGCGAGATCGAGCTTATTGCCACCACCGCAAAGGCACTGTTGAAGGTGGGCTTTGAGGGCTTCACCGTGAAGGTCAATGACAGACGCGTACTGCGTAAGGTCCTCACCGTCTGCGGATTTGAAGAAGAGAAGTTTGACAGCGTGTGCATCAGCCTTGATAAGCTTGATAAGATCGGGGCAGAGGGCGTGCACGGTGAGCTACTTGAAAAGGGATGCTCCGCTGAGGCAAGTGACAAGCTGCTGGCTCTGTTTGCACAGCAGGTCACCCTTTCAAGAGCCCTTGAATTCATCGGTGAAGAATGTGAAGAGGGCGCGCGCCTTGAAAAGATCCTTTGTGACAGCGAGATGCTTTCCGGTGGAAGATATAATATTGTGTTTGACCTAACGCTCATCCGCGGACAGGGCTACTATACGGGCACGGTGTTTGAAGTGTCTGTGCCCGGCTATCCCGGTGCGGTTGCGGGAGGCGGCAGATACGATCACCTGGTGGGTAAGTTTATTGGCGAGCAGGTGCCCGCGGTGGGCTTCTCCATCGGCTTTGAGCGCATTTTCGGGATCCTGCAGGAAAAGGGCGTTGATGCTATTGAAAATGCAAGAGGACGCCTTGCAGTGATCTACGAAGGATCCTTTGCGCAGGCGCATCTGCAGGCTGAAACGCTTCGCGATCGCTTTGACTGCACCCTCTTTGTAAAGCCCAAAAAGGTGGGTAAGCTGCTCTCAAATTTGGAAAAGAGCGGTTATAGCGGCTTTGTATATGCGGACAACATAGAGGATATCCGCATGTTTGGTGAAAACCGTTAAAGGAGGATGCTATGGCAGGCTACAGCAGAATGATCATCATGTCCATGAGCGAGGAGGAGATCCGCGAGGTGCTCTCCAAGCAGAGCGACACCCTTCCCGATCATACCGTTTCCATGATGATTGAGGAACTGAAAAAACGTGCCGAAATGGCGGAAGAGGAAGAGCAGACGGCAGACGAAACGTCAGACGCATTGGCAAAAGAACAGCTTCCCGAAGAGGACCTTTCGAAGGAAGATGCAGAATGGGATGACGAGGAAGAGAATGCGGACGCGGAAGAGCAAGAGGAAGAAGCGCTTGACGAGGAGCTGAGCGACGAGGAGCGGGAGGCAAAACGCCTTGAAAAGCAGATCAAGGCTCTTGAGATGGAACAGAAGGATCGCAAAAAGACGCTGATCCTTGCCTGCGTGGGCACGGCAGTTGCCGCCCTTGCCATTGTGGGCTTCATGGTCTATTTGGCAGTATCGGGACAGCTTTAAAGCATGTATATAAAAACAGATAACCAAGACAATGCTTGTATTGTCTTGGTTATCTGTTTTTTAAAATAAGTTCAATGAAGCCGGCAACCAACTGCTTTTCTTTGGCACTCAATAAGGAGTAATTTTGAAAAAATTCCCCTTCCATATACCGGTCTTGATGCACTGCCGTCTCAGTGATCAGCAGGGCAGGATCAACACCGAGAACGGATGAAATGCTTGCCAGCAGATCCAAACTGATCTTGGTGATGCCCCGCTCCACTTGGCTGATATAGCCAACGGTCACGTCCAGCTTTTCGGCAAGGTTTTCTTGAGTGAAGCCTTTTTTCTTTCGTTCTTCCTTGATCCTTTTGCCGATCAATTTGTAATCAACGTTCATGCCGTCCTCCTTGTTTTTATTGTGTGTTTTTCTTTATGATACTATACTGATAACTAAAATTGAAGACAATTATAACTGTAATTTTAGTTATTAGTGTTGACAAATGACCGGTTTTGTGTTAAACTTGTAATACCTTGTAATACTATTAAATATAAAGGAGAATGTTATGTCGGAACCCTCTTTGCAGCAAGCGATCTCGTATATTTATGACTTGGAAAAGAACAACTACCTGATGACCAGAGCCATAGCCGAATTGGAAACAGAACTGAAAAAGCCGATCGTATATCCTCAAGTTGGAGGATGTCCGCAAAAACCTCAATTGTTAAAAATTTCAAAGACTCCGGAACGCAGGAGAGGTGTGAGCGCGTTAGTGGGTGGTTTTTTGGGTCCCAGTATAGGTTTGGTATCAAGCGGATTGTTATTTCTGTTTATATTGTTCATATCCGGAATAGTTGGAGCTTTTGGTAATGAGGAGGCTGCCGAATCCATAATTTCGATTGCATTTACGTTGATATTTGGAGTTTTGTTTGTTGGTTTTCCTTCAACTTTTATTCCTCCTGTTGGTATTGGCGTTGGAATCGGTCTTGTATTAGAGCTGATGGCATACAAAAAAGAACTAAAAAAAGTGGCTAAAAAAGACGCAGTCATTGAAAAGAAAAATCAAGAACTTATGGATGAATATAACAAACAATTGGATGACTTCAATGATCGAACAAAAAAAGCACAGGATAAGGCAAGAAGTGAATACAACGCACGTAGAGCAGTACTTTTGGCAGAGAAGCAGGAGACGGAAAGCCGTCTTTCCGAATCTACTTCCCTTTGCCAAGCGCTTTACGAAAAGATGGGCATTGACGAACAATTCCGCAATCTGGTGCCGATTGGCTATATGGATGAATTTTTACGTCTGCGCATTGCTACGGAGTTGGAAGGTAATGGCGGTTTGTATGACCGCGTTAGGCAGGATTTGCGAAATGATCAGATGCGGTGTACGCTGAAAGAAATCGTGACCGAATTTAGATCGGGAATCAATCGCTTGATTGACAGTAACCACCGCATTCACGAGCAGTTGACCGATATCAATATGCAATGCGATCAAATGGTTGCAAATTCTATAAGAGAGATCAATTTACTTGCTCGACAAAACGAGCTTCAGCAGAATTCACAGAAGTTGTTGCGCGAAGTACGGAACAGCTCTGCAATGACCGAATACCATACCGCACGCATTGCGAGAGAAGAACAATACAGAACCTATATGGAATATTATCGTAAATAAGATCAATATATGACAAAAACACCGTCGTATGGCGGTGTTTTTGTCATATATTGGATGGTATGTATTCAGATCAACGCCCCGATACGGTCCTTTAAGCGCTCGATGATCTTTTTTTCAAGGCGGGAGATGTAGGATTGGGAAATGCCCAGCATGTCAGCCACCTCCTTTTGGGTATGCTCCTTGCCGCCGCACAGCCCGTATCGCAGCTCGATGATGACCCGCTCCCGCTCGTCAAGCTCTTCAAGGGCTTTTCGCACCGTGCGGCGGTCCTCCTCAAATTCAATGGAGGAAAAAACGGTGTCCTCTTCACTGCCCAGCACGTCCGACAGCAGCAGCTCGTTGCCGTCGCGGTCCACGTTGAGCGGTTCGTCAAAGGAGACCTCCTGCTTCATGCCTGCCGTTTTGCGCATGAACATCAAAATTTCATTTTCGATACAGCGGGAGGCGTAGGTTGCCAGCTTAATGCTCTTGTCGGCGCGGAAGGTGTTGATGGCTTTGATGAGCCCAATGGTTCCGATGGAAATGAGATCCTCGATATTGATGCCCGTGTTTTCAAATTTTTTGGCTATGTAAACCACCAGACGCAAATTGTGCTCCACCAAGGTGTCTCTCACAGAAGGATCCTCTCCCAAATGTAAGATCAGCTCCTGCTCATCCTCCTTCTCAAGAGGGGTAGGCAAAACGTCAGCACCGTTGATGTAATAAAGCTGTTCCTCGCCCGATAAGTAGATATACAGACGGTAAATGAGGGATGTGAGCGCGTGTTTCATATTTTTCATCTTAGTGTGCGCGGAAAAGACCGCTTCCTTTCTATGTATCTATATAAATTCGCTGATTGATGAGGGCAACAGAAGGGAAAAACCGCCAAAGGAACCGTCGGGCGGTGTGCAAAGACCGATGCAGATCTGACATTCCTTTCCATTGATAAAGGCTTCTTTCGGTAAAAAAGCGGAAAGCGTTTGTTCTCCCGCAGGTGTCTTCATAAGCAGAGTGCGGTCACATGGGGGTGGGATATCGAAAAACGCCGGGTCGATCAGTGCCACGGGATAAAGGGAGGCAGGGTCAATGAGCAGATTTCCGCTATCGTAAAGACCGGATAGGGTGAAGATCTCCTCGCCCGTGCAAAAGGTCAGGCGAAGGTTTGGGCACTCTTTTCTGTTTTTGTAAAGCTGTCCGCCTGTCAAACAGAAAAGACCGCCCAAAAGCAGGAGCACAAGCAAAACGCCCAGTGCCGCAAAAGCGGACAGGGAAGCGGAGGAAAGCAGAGCGTACGCTGAGGATACCACGCCGCCCATGAGCAAACTGACGAAGTAAAAATAAAACAGTGTACGCAAAAAGGAAGAAAGTCTTTGACGGCCAAATGCAATCAGTACCATGAAAAGGGAGCACAGCACGGAGAGCATGAAGAGCAACAGATTCATGGGATAAAGAAGAAGCCAAAGAAAGGCGTATCCGCCGCCCAGTAAGCAGGAAAGAAAAAGTCTTCGCTTTTTGATCTTCTTTCCGATCAGCCGTCCGCACAAAAGCAGGACTGCCAGATCGCAGAGCATATTGATCACAACAAACAGATCGGCATACAATTCCATGAGTTCTCTCCCTTATTCCATACGGCAACAGTATACCATCTGCAAGCTCTGAAAATTGTCAAAATATGGAAGAGCAAAAAGAAAAATCAATGAGCAATGCAGTCTGTGCAATTGTGGTTTTCGCTCTTGCATTTTTTTCAAAAAAGGTGTATACTGAAAGCATCTATCAAGGAATATCTATCAAAAATTTGGAGGCAGACAATGATCTATTGCGTGGAGGACGATACCAATATTCGCCAGCTTGTGGTCTATACACTGAAAAACAGCGGGTTTGATGCCTATGGTTTTGAAGACGGGGCACAGCTTTATGAGGCAATGGAGCAACAAACGCCGGAGCTGATCTTGCTGGACGTGATGCTTCCGGGAGAGGACGGCTTTTCTATTTTGAGAGCACTTCGTCAAAAGGAAGAATATGCGGCGCTCCCCGTTATCATGGTCACGGCAAAGGACAGTGAATATGATAAGGTATTGGGGCTTGACCAGGGGGCAGACGATTATATCACCAAACCCTTTGGTATGATGGAGCTGATCTCCCGCATCAAGGCAGTTTTGCGCAGAAGCACTCAAAGAATAGAATCCGCAAAGCCTGTTTTAAGGGCGGGCGAGGTGTGCCTGGAGGATGCTTGCCACAAGGTGACGGTAAAGGGTGAGAAGGTAGAGCTGACGCTGAAGGAATATGAGCTGTTGAAGTTTCTTTTAAAAAACAGAGGTAAGGTTTTGACAAGAGATGTACTTTTGGCACAGATCTGGGGCTATGATTTTGACGGCGAAACAAGAACTGTGGATGTGCACATGCGTACGCTTCGTCAAAAGCTGGGCACATGCGGGGAACTTATTGAAACGGTCAGAGGTGTTGGCTATCGGATCGGAGATGCCCAATGAAAAGTGCGGTTTTCAGAGCGATCTGCATTACCTGCGCTGTGCTCATCCTGCTCACTGCAGGGGGAATGCTCTTTGCTGTACACGGACAAACGGAAGAGACCCGCATCAAAGAGCTGGAAAGCAAGACGCACTATCTTTTGCAGGGCTATCATTTGGGCGGGATCCCTTATTTGGAATCGGTGCAAAATGCGGGTAAAGAACGTATTACCCTGATTTCTCCCCTTGGAATGGTGCTGTATGACAGTGAGGCAGACGCGCAAAGCATGGACAGTCACGCAGATCGTCCGGAGTTTTTGCAGGCACTGGAGGCAGGGAAGGGCAAGGTGATCAGACCCTCTTCTACCATGGGAAAAAAGACCTATTATATTGCACTGCGGGCACAGGACGGAAATGTGTTGCGTCTCTCGGTGAACGAACAGGCATTGATTCAGATGATCGACAACAGCGCTTGGGT
>JAFTMP010000008.1 GCA_017452335.1 Clostridia bacterium | reverse complement strand
GCTCTGCTGACCTACGGTGAAAGCAGCGGAACGGTGGAGCGCTATTATACGGGCAATAAAGTCTACGAAAAGCGGACCTCCAAAGAGGACAACACCTCCTCCATCGGTACAGGCGAGGGTGAAAGCGAGCTTACCATCTCCACCACCGTCATGCAGATACTTTCCTCCGGCTTAAGCATTACTTCTTACGAAAATCTGTTTACCAGATTCTGCGCTACAGAATATGATATCGATCTTGAAGACGGTCTTTATGTGCTGTCCTTCTACGGCACCTACACCGATCTTGCCCGCATCTGCATGGAGGATGAGGGCTTTGCAAAGTTCGAAGAGCAGGATTTTGAATCGGATTTTGACAGCACCAGCGGTGAAATGCTTCTGTATCTGACCGAGGATGGCTATTTTGCCGGTATGGAAGCCAAGATGGCAGCACAGTCCTCCGAGCGTTCTCTGAGCTCCACCATCAAGTATTCCTTCAGTGATTTTAACGGCAACGTGACTGTCAGCGCCCCCGATTGGGTATCCTCTGCAAATTAAACTGTATATAAAATGCCCCTTTGCGAGACTTCCCCTAAGGAAGTCTCGCAGTTTTATTTGCCTTTGCCGGGTTCAATTGCTACGCAGTACTATTCGTCTTACGACGAATGATATTCACTACACGAGTTTTGTGGTGAATATCACTGCTCAAAACCCGAAGGACACCTGATTCCAAAAAGAACAGAACAAGATTGACATCTCATGCTTTTTATGATACAATACCGTTGAAATTAAACAAATTTCTCTTAGAAAAAAAGCAGTTCATATCCAATACAAATTAAAACGCACAAATGAGGTATACTATGAAGTGTAAAGTTTGCGGTGCCGAGAGCGGAAAATATCCCCTTTGCCGCGTATGTAATATAAAAAAAGAAAAGGGTGAGATCATAAAATGTGCCCAATGCGGCAACTGGCATTATGTAACGAGTCCCTGTACGCCCAATGCATCTTTTTCCGCTGATGCTCCCGACGCTTCATTTACAAGTAACGATCAGTATGTGTATGACCTTAAAAAAACACTTATCAGCAAATCGGAACAGGCATTTTATGACGCGATCAAAGGATCCGTTCCCCCGGGATACCATGTTTTTCCTCAAATAAATCTGGCATCATTTATTGAAAAAACAGACGATTCACGTTTTCATAACGAACTGTTTCGCATCGTGGATTTTTTGATAACTGATTTCGAATATCATCCCAAATTTATTATTGAAATAAATGACCAATCCCATTTAAATCCCGAACGGAAGGAACGGGACGAGAAAGTTAAGAAAATCTGTGAAGAAGCCGGTATTCCGATCATCAACTTGTGGACATCTTACGGTGTAAATGTTGAATATATAAAAAACAAAATCAACGAAACGCTTGGAAACCTTCCTGCCGCAAGAATTCATCATTTTGACCCATCATCCAAACAGACCAAGCAGGATAGCATCCCCAACCAATCCGAACCTTCCCAAGTATCATATATTCCCAAATATCACCGTAGAAGACGCCGCAGAAGAGGTTGCTATATCGCAACCTGTGTATATGGCTCTTATGACTGTCCCGAGGTTTGGATGCTTAGAAGATTCAGAGACCAAACACTCGCTTCCTCATGGTACGGAACAGCATTTATTCAACTTTACTACGCAATCAGCCCTTCCCTGGTAAAATGGTTTGGTACCAAAAGGTGGTTTCGCACTCTTTGCAAAACACCTTTGGACCACATTACAGCTTCATTGAGAAAAAATGGATTTGAAGATACCCCTTATAGCGATCAATAAAATTTTCCCCACAGATCTTAATATATCGTTTCTTACATCAGCTTTTGCGTCGAAAAATTAAATATAAAAAAGGGGCTCAAGTGCAGAACGCATTTGAGCCCAAACTGATATCTTATGAATAATTCACACCAACATAGCCGCTTTCTTCAATGATCTGCTGACCATCTTGCGAAAGCATGTATTCAAGCAGGATCTTGAGATTCTCGTTTTGATTGTCCTTTCTGTAAACGGCATAAAACTCGCTGACAATAGGATAGCTACGGTTGCTCACATTCTCTTTGCTTGGATAGACCCCGTCCAGCGCCAGCATTTTGATGTCGCCGTCCTCCACGATCCCTTCCACATAGTAACGGAAGGAAAAGCCGATGGAGCTGCCCAAAAACATCATCCGTTCTTCCTTGAAGGGGGCATCTCCCATAAAGGAAAGAAACGCCGTTTGACTGCCACTGCCCGGTCTTCTGCTCAGCGCGGAGATGAGCTTGTTTTCTCCGCCCAGCTGTGACCAAAGGCGGTACTTGCCCGAATAAATTCCTTTCACCTGCTCGGTGCTCAAGGAGTCCACGGGGTTGTCAGCATTGACGATAAACACAAATGCCTCGCACCCCACCGGTACAAATTCCAACTCCACTCCCTGCTCTTTTGCATAGGCAAGCTGTTCTTCCGAAGGACCCGCCAACAGTGCAACATCAATGGTTCCGTCCACGATCCCCTTATAGCACCCGATGGTGTTGTTCATCTGCAGGGCACTGTCAGATGTAAAGGCTTCGCCGTCAAACTGCACCGAGTCCTCGGGATAAAGGGCGTGCACAAAAGCGGAGCACACCGGATAAAGCGCCGCGGCACCATCAATCTTGGGCAGCTCCCCTTCAAGGGTAAAGTCTGCCTTTCTTTTTACCACATCGCTTTCCTTGGCAAAGGGCAGATAGCGATCCAGTGCCACCGACTTTGCTTGAAGCCCTTCATCGTAATCGCTGATGAAGCGCTTGGTAAATATATGGTAGATCGAAAGATCAAAGGACACGAAAAGCAGCATCACCGCTAAGAGCAGAGCGATCTGTCCCCAAAGCTTTTTCTTATTTGACTTCTTTTCCATCTTAACCTCCATTTGCAATATATACAAGAATGGAGGCATGCTCATAAAGTTCTGCCGTGTAAGCGATCAGCGCCGCAATGGAGAGCACCCCCAGCAGCATGACCACCGCAAGCAAAATATAAAACAGTCTGTTATTCATCACGCACCTCTTACATCAACGGGATCACACCGCTCATCAGCAATATTGCAAACACCACAACGGCAATAGTGAATAACACCAGAATACTGCCGGCAATAATCATTTGCACCAAAAACGCCTTGGGATTTCCCTTTTTTAATCCTTTCTTAGCGGCGCGTTTGGCGCGAATAAACAAAACAAGGCTGACGATAAACCAAATAAACACGGCAAACATCGGAAGGAGCAAGGGCGATAGGATCAGCAACGCGATCAAAAGCATCGACAGTGCCATTGAAAACATGTCAAAAACAGAACTCATTTAAACCCTCCTGAAAACTTGATCGGCAAGCAGACGCAAAAAGCAGTATGCCTCGCACTGTATTCAGTATACCATAATAGATGCCGCGTGTCAAGTTTTAAAAAAGTGCAAAACACCGATGAACATTTTGTCGAAATAAAAAAATCTATACTTGCAAAATGTAAAAAAGTATGCTACAATAGAACACGAGCGGAACATGAGGCAAAAGCACGGCTCGTTGCTTTGCTTCTTTGGCAGCGATTACACAGGAACTACATAGGAGACACGTATGAGAAAAGAAGAAATTGCAACAGAACTTTACGAAGCAGCGGCTGACATCGGGGTAACTGATACCCTTTATGCGGTGTTCGGCAACACAGTGGATGTGTGTATTTGTTTTGGATCGATTTCTTGTGCCACCAAAACAGACGATCTTGATTTTTCGGTTCGTGCAATGAACGCACTGAAAAGAGCGGGACTGACCACGGTGGGTCAGGTTATTGACTGCATTGCAGGGGGAGAACTGCCCCGCATCCGAAACTTGGGTAGAAAAACCATTTCCGAGATCAAGTGCAATATTATGGAATTCGGCTACAAGGCACTGACCGAAAAGGAAAAAAAGGAATTTTTCCTGGACGTTGTAGAGCGCAACATGCCCTCTGCATAACACGGATCACAAAACTTTGCGCGAACCGTTTTGAAAGCGGTTCGCGTTTTTTTAATCTCTCCTTCGATTATCTCAAATTCAGTCCTCGCAAGGCGCTTTTATCTAAAAAATTAAATTTCAGATACAAGAAATTGAAAATGAGATAAAGTTTGCATATTGTACCGTTTCCCATTTTGTGGTATAATGGGGATGTCAAAAAAAGCAGAAAGGAGTGGTGAAATGGACCATACGACCATCGGAAGAAAATATAATGCAGGAAAGATCGCTTATGTAAATTGCATCAAAAACGGATCTCTGCAGGACGTCCATATTCAAGACTCCTGCTACCTGCTGATCTTTCTGTCAGAAGGACGCATCAGCGTGCAAACCGGAAGCACCACCGTTCATGCCGTTGCACCTTGTTTTCTTTGCTTTGACGAACGTGAGGATCCGGTCTTCCTTTCCGCAACCAAAGCACAGTATTACTGCATTTATTTTCACCCTAAATTTTTAAACATCAATATGACCTTTGAGCTCATCCACAGCGAAAACTACGAGGACATTGCCACTACCCACGATCTCTTCCTGCTTCGTCCCTTCCTTGATCGGCACTGCGTGATACCCATTTGCGAAAACTATCAAAGCACCATCGAGTACGCCTGCCTGCAAATGGAGCGGGAGCTGCGGGAGCAGAGAGACTGGTATTGGTCCTGCAGAGGGCGCTCTTACTTTATGGAGGTCATTATTGCACTGGAGCGCATGTATGGGCTCATCGGTTACGGAATGGACGATGCCAATGACGATTCGACCCCCTCAGTGGTCAATCCAAAGCTACGAGATGCCGTGCTGTTTATTGAAGGACATTTCATGGAAAACCTCACGCTCACCCGCATCAGCGACGCCGCAGGGATCAACCACACCACGCTGACCGCTCTTGCCAAAGAGGAGCTGGGCGTTACCGCCATGCAATATTTGATGCAATACCGCATCAAGGTTGCCAAAAAACAGCTTGCCTTTACCGAGATCCCCGTAAAGGATCTGGCAGACCGTTGCGGCTTTAAAACCGTTCAGCATTTCACCCGCGTGTTCAAGGAGCATACCAATCAAACACCCGTCGACTACCGAAAGGAAGCCCTGCAAAAAAGAAAAAAAGAGCTGAACAACAAAAATTTATAAAACATTCAAAGCAATAAAAATATGAAAATAAAGAAAGGAATCCACAATGGGAGAAAAAATTAAATACCACCGCAAGCGTTGCGGATATACCCAGGGACAGTTGGCAAACAAGCTGTACGTCACCTCCCAGGCAGTTTCCAAATGGGAAAACGGTTATACCCTGCCCGATGTGATGACCTTTGCACATCTTGCCCGCCTTTTTGGGGTCTCTATGGAAGAATTGATCAACGAATAACCACACCATAAAAAGGGGATGTAAAAAACTCGCCATGAGTTTTTTACATCCTCTTTTAGTCATTACGTACCAAACAAATCCTCTATCAAGGAGTCCTGCTCCTCTGTGCCCTGTAGCTCTTCTTTCACAGAAGACAGTGCCGCCCGATCAATTTTTCCTTCGGTAAACATGTAATAGACCAGCGACACCACAGAGGTTACCGCCCCGGCGACGGTAGAAATTTCTTCCCCTTCTATGCCAAACGCCATAGCACATCCCAGCGCCACACCCAACAGCATGGCAATGAATTTTCTGCTTGTCAGCTTTTTCAACACTTCTTTTCCGCTCAAAATTACTCCTTTCTCAGCCCTTCCACCTCAGTTTCCAGTCTGACGATTCTATTTTCTGCCCGATTGAGCCGTCCCCTCAGCTCCTCGTGCTCTCTTTTATTTTCGCTTTTTAGTTCCGTGATCACCTGCCGCAGCTCCGCCACCGCCTGCGTGAGGGCATT
>JAFTMP010000091.1 GCA_017452335.1 Clostridia bacterium | reverse complement strand
GCCGTCCTTCTTCTGCTCATCCTTGCAGAGCTGCTCTCGCTTGGAGTGATGATCGTGGGCATCGCAAACGAAGCCACCTTCGGCGGCCCGCTGATCCTGCTATCCATCCTTTTGATGACCCTCTTCTCCATCATGTTCGCAGGACTACGTACCGTTCGTCCCAATGAAGCGCTGGTTTTGACCCTCTTTGGCAAATACCACGGCACCATTAACAAGGCGGGATTTTTCTATGTCAATCCCTTCAGCGTGGGCTTTAACCCCGCTTATGAGGAATACAAGGAGGATGCGGCAAGAAAAGCAAGAACATCGGGGCAAAAAGGTCAAGAGAGCGTAACGGTAACACCCGTTAAAAAGACCATTTCATTGAAAGTACAGACCCTTGATAACGGCTGTCAGAAGGTCAACGACCTGCTGGGTAACCCCATCATCATCGGTGCAGTGGTCATTTGGAGGGTGGCGGATCCCACCATGGCAGTTTTCTCTGTGGAAAATTACAAGACCTATTTAAGTATTCAAACCGATTCCACCATCCGCAACACCGCAAGACTCTACCCCTACGACGTTTTTGACGAAAACGAGGACGGCGCCGCCACCGAAAAGACCCTTAGAAGCAGTGCTCTTGAAATTGCCGAAACCATGCAGATCGACCTGCAGGAAAAGGTGAAGGATGCGGGGCTGATCATTGAAGATGTGCGCATTACTCAGCTTTCCTACTCCGAGGAGATTGCCGCCGCAATGCTTCAAAGACAGCAGGCAGTTGCCATCATTGCCGCAAGACAAAAGATCGTGGATGGGGCTGTGGGTATGGTAAAAATGGCTGTGGAAAAGCTGAACGAGGACGAAGTGGTGCTGCTTGACGAGGAGCGCAAGGCGGCAATGGTATCCAATCTGCTGGTGGTGCTTTGCGGTAACAAGGATGCCCAGCCTGTTGTAAACAGCGGTTCCATTTATTAAAACACCTCACCCCCGTAAAGGAGGTACACACCCTTGGAAAAGAATGAACAACAGCTTGAAAACCGCTTAAAACGTCTTGAAGAGCTGGAAGCGCAGATCCGCCAAAAGGAAGAGGCGCTAAAATCCGCAGAAAAAGCGCGCAAGCAGATCGTTCTGCGCCTCTCCCCTACTCTTTGGAATGATCTATCCGCTTGGGCACAGGAGGACTTCCGCTCCATCAACGGGCAGATCGAATATCTGCTCACCGAAGCTGTGCGAGAAAAAAGAAAAAAAGACCACTAAACGCCAAAGCTTCTTACACAGGAGACTTGTATATAAAACAGCACTCATTTTTACGAAAGAAAAAATTTCAGGAGGCAAGCTCAACTGAGCTTGCCTCCTGTTTTTTATACTGAATAATGTAGTTCTCTGCAACTCAACGGGCAAGGAATGTCAACAGCGTAGTTACGTCGTTAATGGAGACCATTCCGTCCAAATCCACATCCGCACTGTATAAGTACTCAGAAATTTCGGAAAGTCTGTTCAACAATATCGTAACGTCTCCGATGGTCATTTCACCGTTTTTGTCAACGTCTCCTCTGCGTGTTACCTTCACAGCCAGATCGGCTGTCTGTCCCTTGTAAGACAGCGTTACCGTCTGATCGCCGGTTTGACCCGAAACAAATCCGCTCACGGAATAGCCTGCGCTGATGGTTTCGGTTCTACCGCTCTGATAGGTTACCGTCAACAGCAGTCCGTCCTCTTCAAAGGCTTCACCCTCGGTGTAAGTGGACTTGAGAGGCTGTTCTTGCACCGTGATGGAAACTGCCCGGTCGATCACGGTAAGTTCGTCGTATACTGCTGTATACACCGTGTCCGCATAGAGCTTGTTTAGCGTTTCCTCGGGCAGAATGTCGGCAACACCGTCACCATCCAGGTCCCAGCCGCCGAAGGTATAGACCACATCATCTCCTGCTTCCTTTTCCAAAGTTCCCGCATAAGCAGGGACGCTTCCCGCAGGGAGCAGCTCTGTGGTGGTCGTACCGTCCACATTCCAGGTCACATTGTAATAGCCCTTAAAGCAGGAGAAGTATACCGACTTGGTGCAAGTGCTGTCACCCTTGCTAAAGATGACCTCAACAGTATGCGTGCCTGCACCCAGCTCCTTGATGAATGCGGCGGAAATGATCAGCTTGCCGTCTTCCACTTTAAAGTCGCCGGCATCAGCACCCTTGATCGCAATGGGTGTATAACCGTTTGCCACATACTCCAGCACCACGTCCGCCGTGCCCTTTACGATCTCATACTGGGCAACATCATCCTTGAAATAGGGATTTTCCGAAAGGTCTTCCGATGTGATCGTACCCTTTTCCACCAGATCCACAACCGATACGTATGCAAAGTTGTTTTCTGCATCCTTCTCGGTGATCGTTGTATCCTGTGCATAAAGCGTTACGATGCCCTCGTTGCCTTCATCATAGAAATCCTCATCCAAATGGATACGGAAATACTTGGATTCTCCTGCAGCAAGTGTACCGACTTGCATTGCATAAAGGTAATTTTCCTCCAGCACAGCCAGCTCTGCATCGTTTTGAACGCCTTTGATCACATACAGCATTGCATTGTCCGAAGCAAATGCACCGGTATTCAACACACGTACGATCAGCTCATTCTTGCCGTCGATCACCATCTGCTTGCTGTATACCGTAAGATCGGTGTATGCCAAAGACAGCGATGTGGTGTTATCCCAAATCATCGTTTCCTCTTCGGCAACGACCTTCACGATATACCCACCGATCTGATAGCTGTTGATTTCCAAGGGCAGAACAGCCTGCTTTTGTTCGCCTGCCCTCAGTTCCATGTCGATCTGATAGTTTTCAAGAACCACACTGCCATCGGGAGCATATACAGAAGCATACACACGCTCAAGATCCAAAATGCTGTTGTTGGTTAAATCCAGCACCAGCTCCTTGGCAACAGAGCCTTCAAAGGTCACTTCATTCAGAACCAAATCATTTTCAGGTACATATACCCCTGTTTCAATACCGTATTCGCTTCCGTCATTTTCATTCTTCATCATGGTATTGATTACCATACTCAGATTCTCTGCCGTTTGTTCCACATCAAAGGATCTGTAGAACAGATTGCTTTGCGCTTCGGTAAGCTGAACAGGTGCACCAAAGCCCTTTCCGTTATCAAAAATTCCAAAGAGTGCATCGCCGGAGTTCTCATCTCCGATTGCAACGGACTGAATAAAGAAGACTGCAACAGCCTCACCCTGTTCGTTGGTTATCACGCTGTATTCCTGCAGATCACTGCACTGCGTGTCTACCAAGAGCGTGTCATCTGCAAAATAACGGATCTCGGTGCCCTTTACATAAACGAAGCTATCGCCTACACTCTTGATACCGCTATGTCTATTTTCAGCATAGACAATCAGTTCTTCATAGCTTGTGCTTTCGGTTACGCCAACAAGATAAGTCTTGCTATCGTACACGTTTTCTCCCAGCTCATTTTCGCTGAAGGGGTTGCTATCAGCATCCACAGTGAAGAGAATGCGTCCCGTTTCGTCCACATCCATGCCGGTAACCATGGGCAGTCCCTTTACAACACAGGAAGGCTCGCTCCATGTGCCCTCTTCAAAGCGGCTGCAGTAGATCTCATTAGCGGTGGTATTATACGCATAGTAGGTTTCGTTTTCTTCGTCCACATAGTTCAGATCGGACATACCAAACATGTTGTTGTCGGTATTCTTCTTCCAAATCACGGTGGGCACACCGTCTGCAACGGTAAAGATCATATCGGAATCGTAGGTATCATCCAAAGAGATCCTGCCATCGCCAAGAGCGGTATTCATGGCTACGAAGGAGCCGTCCTGCCATACAGCGATCTTCACATCGCTCATTGCAAGAACATCTTCAAGCTCATGCTGCTCCGTTACCTTCTCATTTGCCTGGGTATATACGGCATAGATCACACCGTCATACTCGTATGCACTGTAAGCAATGTCGCTGTATCCGTTATCATCCACGATCACGGGATCGCTCCATACCCACTGTCCGTTTTCAAAGGTACCCTTAGTGCATACCAGCTTCAAGAAATTGTAATTGTCATAGGAAGCCACGGGGCTGTAGGCGTCTTCAAGCACATTGGCAAGATGGAACATCACCACGGTCTGATCGTCGATCTTTACCATCATAGCATCCTTATTCAGTGCCGCAGACTGCTCGGTGCTTGCCACGCCGTAGCTTTCGGTGAGCATGGTAGACATGATCATGCTGCGCACCGCACTGCGTGCCTTGGTAAACTGCCACTTTCCGTCTTGGTAGATGATATAGGAGCCCTTTACAAATACCGCGTCTGCTTCTGCTTCCCACCAACCGACCTTTGCCTCGGCAAAGATGGAAATCGTTCCGGTCAGCGTCCATTTATCAAACTTCGCCTTGGGGAACATGATGAAATTCAGCTTGTTGCTCAGTGAACCCTTAATGCCCACGTAAGCAGACGCCACAACCGCATCTAATCCGACCGCTGCCGTAGCCGTGATCTTACCTTCCAGTTCAATGGAAGCATCTTTAAAGCTCAGCTTACCGTCTTGCTGCACATCAAAGGAAATTGACAACTCGCCGGAAACCGAAATTTTAACTTGGCAACGAGCAGTGATAATACCCAACATAGGATACTTGAATTCACCCTTACCCTTGATCGTCACCTTTGCTTTTACGCTACTGCTCACCACAGTCCAGCCCTTTGCGGTGTTC
Source organism: Clostridia bacterium (assembly GCA_017452335.1). GTDB lineage: Bacteria > Bacillota > Clostridia > Oscillospirales > CAG-272 > UBA11512. Next base: position 2,866 of record JAFTMP010000091.1, on the reverse strand, counting down.
TTTAGAACGACTTCACCACCCAGTTCAACTTCACCGGATTCTTTCTTATTTTCTTTGGATACACCAAGAGAAATTGTTACAGTGTCCCCCGAAATTTTCACACCGCTGGTAATATCCTTCATCTTCATGTCGAAGCTTAGCGAGTCAATCAGTTTGTTTCCGCTCTTTGCCTTTACAGAAACGGGAGCGCCCATATCAAACACAGGAGGTGTATAATCGGTCACTTCACCGCTTCCGTCTGCAGGAGCTTCCACATACACATCGGGGGCAGGCTTAGAGGTAGACCCTGTGCTGACCTTCTTGGTGTACACGGGAATTGCACGATAGAACACCGAGATGTTCAGATCGGCGTAAATATCCTCAGTGGTATCATCGGGAGAGAGCACCTGCATGTAAACCTGCAGCTTGCCGCCCTCTGTCAGCGACGAAACGGGAATGGAGAAGGTACGATCACCCAGCTCCTCAAGACCGTTTACGTTCCAGGGCTGGAACTCTCTTACTGCCAGAATCTTACCGTTTTGAACGATACCGTACTTGGATACGATATAGCCAGCATCCACATCGCAGTTGCCACGCACTACAATAGAGATGTTAGCGCCCTTGTAGCGCGAGCCCGCAGCTTTAGAATATAACCACTTATTGATGCTCACCGACTTGGTATTGATATCCTCGCCGTTGCAGGAAATACCGCTCACGGTAGATTCCTTGATCAGCGTGATATAGGAAAGTCCGATCTCTGCATCAGGCTTGATGCGGTCATCAAATCCCTTGTAGCCGTTTGCCACGATGGTCACGGCATAGTCCTTTTCGTAACCGTTCTCACCAAGACCCACGACGTACATGCCGTTTGCAGGTGCTACGGTGCAGCCCTCAAAGGTGATCTTTGCGTCCTTAATGACGTTACCCTTGGAATCAATCACCACAATGCCGTAAGCGCTTGCATGGGTGATCTTGTTGGGCAGCTCTTCAATTGCATTATACTCTGTCAGAGGATATTTTCTTAACTCGTAGGGAACCTTCGAAATATCCCAGGAGTCTCTGTATACGGGGCTAAAGAAGATCTCAAGCTCCTCAATTCCGTCAAGAACGCCCTGTCCCACGGTGGGAACGGCACCCTTGAAATACAGCTCCTCCAAAGACTTGCATTGCGCAAAGGCTTCGTCGTATACCGTCTTCAGCGTTGTGGGCAAGATCACTCTGCGCACATGGGTATTGCCTGCAAATGCCGCACTGGCAATTTCGGTAACGCCCTTGTAGACCGTATATGCCGATGCCTGCAGTGCGCCGGGATATGCGATGAGCACACCGGGCACCACATAGCCGTTTTCGTCCACGATCAGCGTCTTAATGCCGTCCTCGTCAATCTCAAAATTGTAAGCATACAGAACGCCTGTATCATCCGCCATGTAGTAGGGGTTTTCCGATACGGTGAATCCTTCTAAGCTCTCACATCCGTAGAACGCTCTTGTGCCAATGGAAGAAACCTTTGCACCGATATGCAGTTCTTTGATCTTCAAGCATCCGTCAAAGGCATGCTCCGCAATACCCTTCAGTTCTTCGCCCAAAACGATAACTTCCAGGTTCTTTGCGCCCGCAAAGGCGTAGGCATCAATATATGCCACGCTGTTTGCAACGGTATACGCAGTGGTTGCCGATGCCGCAGGATACTGGATCAGCGTTTCTTCGCCGGTGCCCTTTGCGATCAGCACACCCGTTGCGTCAGCATAATAGCTATTGCTTCCGGTTACGGTAAACTTTTCAAGTGCGCCGCAGTGAGAGAACGCCATACTGCCGATCTTCTCTACAGCACCAAGCGCTACGGTCTTCATTGCCCCGCAGCCGTAGAAAGCTTCCACACCGATCTCCTTGACCGCCTGCAGGTCCATTGCCGAGAGCTGCATGCAGTTCTTAAACGCCTCATTACCGATTACCGACAGCATGGTTGCAGTCACGCTCTGAAGCTTGGAGCACGCATAGAAGGCGTGATCGCCCACAGTGCTCACGTTGGTCAGCGTGATGCTCGTTAAATACTTTTGATTTGCAAAAGCATACTGATTGATGCTCACCGTATCCGCAGGTACGGTAAAGCTTGCAGCGGTCTTAGCGGCAGGATAGAGCATCAAAAGCTCCTTAATGATCGTTCCGCCCAGATCCTTTTTCTTATATAACACCCCGTCAAGAGATGCGTACTGCTCATTTTTCTCGGATACGTTCACAGCCGTCAGGAACTCTGCCTGCTTAAAGCTGTCATCCCAAATACCGGGTACATCGGCACTTTCAACGTAGCCGATAAACTGTCCCAGTGTGACAGAGGTCACATCGCTGTCAAAGAAGGCGTAGCGGTCCAGTCCCACCACCATGTAAACCTTCTTGTCGATCATGACGAAATCCGCAACCGTGATGGCACCGCTTACGCTATAGCCTGTGCTGGAAGCGTTCAACTAGCTGTCAGCGGTGGTGGAGATCTTATTGCCCACGATGGCAGTACGATCCTCCTCGTCCGTCACGGTATAGTTGACGCCGTAGCTGTCCACACCGTACTTGCCTGCTTTTTTATATTCGGTATTACGATAGCTGAATACGTTAAAGCCCTGCCAGCTCTCGCTCCATCCTGTAGCGGTGTCGCTATGTACGACCAACAGGTCAGAGCAAACACCCTTGAAGGCGTCAAAACCTACCGAGGCGGGAACAGAGCCTGCAAAATAGAGTGCTTCAAGAGAAGTACATCCGTTAACTGCGCGATCGCCGATGGTCTGCACGGTTCCCGTGAAGGTGATCGTTTCAAGAGCGGTGCATCCCGAGAATGCCGAGCCGCCAATTGTGGTCACGCTCTCGCCGATGATTACTTCTTCCAGTGTACTCTGTG
>JAFTMP010000090.1 GCA_017452335.1 Clostridia bacterium | reverse complement strand
CTGTCAGCTCGCTGATCTCAAAATCGCTGTGAAAATATAAGGTCAGCTTGTGCGCACTGCCCAGGTGCTTTTTGATATTGATATATTCGTTTAAATACCCCTCCTGCCCGCCGATATACTGTGTTTCCTCGCTGATAACGGTGTAGGCGACGGGGTCGCTGTTAAAGCGCAGATAAAGGGCACCGATCTCCTCCTCCGCTTCAATGGTGATCTGTCCGTTTTCCTTGCAGGATGCTCCCTTTTGCGCTTTTTGATCCCAAAGCAGGGAGGGGTCGGTGAAGCCTTCTGCGAAAACGGTACAATCGGGGGTGATATCGTTGGCGTATTGATCCTCCGAGAAGGTCAAAAAATTAAAAAGGGAGAGGCAAAGTGCGCTCATCACTGCCAAAAATGACAGCAAAAGTATTTTTCTTTTCATAAATGCTTGTTGCTCGGTGGAGCATCCTTTCGGGGGTTAACTGTTATATTCAAAAAGTTGATACACCAGTGCGCGCTCTTTACTTGAATAGTTTTGGCGTTCTAACAGGTTTGTCATGCGTTCGGTGTGCAAAATTTCGTATTCGCCTTCTTTGAAAAGGCTTTTTAAATAAAGCATGTGCTCTAAGGTTTCAAGGTCACTCATCCCAAAGAATTCGTTGTCTAAAAAGGAATAGGAACGATCTTTAAACTGAAAGGTAAGGGAAATATTGTAACGGTCCCGACCCTTTCTTTGGAAATTCTCAATTTCAATAGTCAGTTTTTCCGTATTTTCCACGCGCTCTTGATGGACCACCTCGTTAAGGGTGTTGTAGGTGCAAAAGCGGTTGTCGCGATCAAGGGTCTTTCGGGGAAAAATACCCAGCGGGAAGAGGGCTGTGAACACAGTACCCACGGCAAGAAGGATCAGCAGGATGAGCTTGATCTTGTCCTTGCTCTTTTTCGAAAGACTTTCTCGAAATGCTTTGCTAAACAGAGGATATACCGGCAGAAGCGGTTGAAAGCCCTTGGGCTTGTAGCTCTTGTTGCCAAAGATCGGTTGCTTTCGTCCCATCAGGTCACATGCCGCGACCCAAATGGAACCCGTGAGCAAGGTGGGTGCCGGAAACAAGAAGCCCCAGTGAAGAGCGCTTGTTGCAATGGCTTTTTCGTCTTGTCCTGCCGCAACGAGAGTGGGGAATTTAAAATCAAGAAAGAGGATGAGCGCAAAACAGGAGATCAGCGCACAAGAGCCGATCAATATGTATAAAAAACGGTCAAGCTTTGAAAGAGGCGGCTTGCGGGCGTTGAGCTTTAAGCGGCTCATGGCTACTCCTTTCTGCTCACGGTGAGCGCATTTTTATTTCTGCATACAGTATAGCAGAAACAGTTTGCGTTGTCAACTAATTTAAAAAGGGATTAAAAAAACGAAAGAGCGCACATTTGTGAAAGGGCAAATGTGTGCTCTTTATTATGTAAAGGATATAAAAGAGATATTTTCGACAGTTTGTGTATGACTTTGAACGCTCATCTAACCGTTATTTTTAGTGATATTCCGTCTTTGACGGAGTGATATATTTTGCTTGGCAAAATGTGATATTGAAACCTACGGTTTCAATGATAGCATATTCGCCCCCAACGCCCGCAGGCATATCACTTGCGAAGCAAATATCACGCACCAAAGGTGCATATAACTCGCCGTAGGGCGAATATAACTGAAAACGACAAGTTTCTGTTGAAACTTGTCGTTTTTCTGGTGCTCCATCGGAGATTCGAACTCCGGACACCTTGATTAAAAGTCAAGTGCTCTACCGTCTGAGCTAATGGGGCATCACTGCCTTCCTGACAGCCACAATATCATATCACAGGAAAGAGAAAATGTCAAGTACTTTTTTAAAAAAGAGTGAAAAATAGAAAACAAAATCACAGATTTTTTGCTTTTGAAGGCGTGGATCCTTGCTCCAAAAGGATGCTTTTGTCCAATGCTCCGAGCGCTTTTGGTGGGTGCAAAAGAAGAAAAAGGGCGGATTCTCCCGATGGAAAAATATTTTTCGTCAGCAAAATATCACCTGTTTTTCACCGATGGTTGATGTAGAATTCATGTTGATGTGGGATACTATATGCACAAAGAGCAGACACCGTCATGGGGACGGCAGACGCTTTTTGATATACGAAAGGAGGAACAAAGTGAGAGAAAAGGATTTTGAAGCTGTGGCGCTGGCAAGAATTGAACGCGCCAAAAAGGAACGGGATACCGCTACTCTTGGCGGGTATCTGGTGGCAAATTATGCATTTTCCGTGCGTCTTGCGGCATGCGAGGCACTGGGAGGGCTATACCAAGAGGAGGCAGTAAAGGAGCTGCTGGACGCACTGTTTCGCTATGATCTGGGCAGAGACATGGAGGTGCAGATCATCAAGACCCTTTCGGGCATGATGACCGAGGAGGATTTGGAGCAGGTGCGCATTGAATATGACGTGAGCACAGACAGCCATACACTGGGGCTCTACACCGTGCTTGACCGTTGTGTAAAATACTAAACGTCAGGAAAAACAGACGAATTGATATAGAATAAGAGGAGCGCTTGCGGCAAGCAGGCGCTCCCTTTTTTTGCTTTATTTCAGTGGAAAAAAGGGCAATAAAAAAATATGAAAGAATTGTGAAAAAGCCCTTGACTTTATCGCAGTAAAGTGATAATATAGGAAAGCAATTTTGTTACATCGAAGATAGAGAGATAGAAAAGAGAAACAAGCAATCTGAAAGGAACGGACGAACATGGTCAATTTTCATTCGGACTCGATCAATCAACTTTTTGATACCATTCTTTCCCTGGAAAGCAGGGAAGAGTGCTATGCTTTTTTTGAAGATCTTTGCACGGTCAAGGAAGTGCAGGATATGGCACAGCGTCTGCAGGTGGCAGTCCTTTTGAGAAAGGGACAAAACTACCAGCAGATCGCCAAGGAAGCGAGCGTGAGCACTGCCACCATCAGCCGTGTCAACAAGTGTCTCACTTACGGAAGCGGCGGATATAAGATCGCGCTGGACCGTTTAAAGGAGGATGAAGCATGAACACCCGTTTTTCGGCAACCTATGAAGAAAAGGTCACCTTTGCACTCAGGGACCTTTATGCCAACCACGGATACTCCCGTTATAAAATGAGCAGATTTGAGGAATACGACCTCTATGTGCGCAACAAGGACTTTCTCATTTCCGACGGCGTGATCACCTTTACCGACACCAACGGCAAATTGATGGCACTAAAGCCCGACGTGACCTTGTCCATTATCAAGAGCGGCAAGGACAGCGCAGGGGCGGTGCAAAAGGTCTATTATGATGAGAATGTATATAGAGTTTCAAGCGGCAGCCACGGCTACAAGGAGATCATGCAGGTGGGGCTTGAATGTATCGGTGATGTGGACGATTATTGCCTTTACGAAACCCTTCTTTTGGCGGCAAAGAGCTTATATCTCATCAGCGACCAAAGCGTGCTGGACCTTTCTCATTTGGGCTTTATCACCGCAGTTTTCGATGGCTTGAACGTACCTGCAGAACTGCGCGCAAGAGCGCTTTCGCTGATTGCGGAAAAAAATCTGCATGAGCTGATGGCGCTTTGCAAGGATGCGGGGCTAAATGAAGAGCAGGCAAGAAAATTAAAGAAGCTCATCACCCTGTATGGCACCCCCGATACGGTACTGCCTAAATTAAAAGAGACCTTTGAGGGCGTGGCAGATCTTAGCGCGCTGACCAAATTAGAAGAGCTCATCGCGCTGTTTGACGAGGAAACAAAGAAGCTCTTGCGCATTGACTTCTCGGTGATCAATGATATTCATTATTATAACGGCATCGTCTTCAAGGGCTTTGTCAAGGATGTGCCCACAGGGGTGCTTTCCGGAGGACAATACGACAGACTTCTTGAAAAGCTGGGCAGAAAATCGGGAGCTATCGGCTTTGCGGTGTATTTGGATGCTCTGGAGCGCATGGAAGTTTCTGCAAAGTATGATGTGGACGTGTTGCTGATTTATGAAAAGGGGGAGTCTCTTTCCTCCATCAAGCTGTGGGCGCAGGAGCTGATGAGCCGCGGTCAGAGCGTACAGGTACAAAAAGAAGTGCCCGAAAAATTAAGATATAAAAAACTGATGAAGTTAGAAGAAGGGAGGATGATTCTCCTTGAAGAACGTACTTAACGTGGCTTTACCCAAGGGTAGACTTGGCGAGAAGGTATATGCCATTTTTGAAGCGGCGGGCTTTCCCTGTCCCTCCATTAAAGAAAGCAATCGAAAGCTGATTTTTGAAAACGAGGAATGCGGTGTCCGCTATTTCTGGGTCAAGCCCTCCGATGTTGCCATTTATGTGGAAAGAGGCGCGGCAGATATTGGGGTAGCAGGAAAGGATATCCTGCTGGAATACCGTCCCGATGTGTATGAGCTGTTTGATTTGGATATCGGCAAATGCCGTATGGCAGTGGCGGCAATGAAGGATTTTAGAGACGATCCCTCAAAGACCCTGCGGGTTGCAACCAAGTTTTCAAGAATTGCAAGCGAATATTATGCCTCTCTTGGAAGAGAAATTGATATCATCCATCTAAACGGCTCCATTGAGATCGCTCCCATTTTGGGGCTTTCCGATGTGATCGTGGACATTGTGGAAACGGGTACCACCTTAAAAGAAAACAATTTAGAGGTGAAGGAGACCATCCTTCCCATCAGTGCCCGCTTGATTGCCAACAAAACAGGCTTCAAATTCAAGACCGAGCAGATCACGCGGATCATGGATGAAATGAAAAAACAGTGCGGAGGCGCGGTATGATTAAGATTTTGAAATATGGGGAAGTGCCAAACAGCGAGATCTTCGCAAGAGCCATTCCCAAGGTGAATGTGGAAGAAGCGGTGGCGCAGATCATTGAAAATGTCAAGGCGCGGGGGGATGAGGCGGTACTTGAATACTGCGCCCGCTTTGACGGCGCCAAGCTGGAGCGTCTGCAGGTGAGCAAGGAAGAGATAGATGAAGCGTTTGCGCAGGTAGACGAGGAATTTTTGCAGGTTTTGCGCCTTGCAAAAGAAAACATCACCGCTTTTCATGAAAAGCAGGTGCGCAACAGCTTTATCCTCAACGACCGTCCCGGCGTGGTGATG
>JAFTMP010000007.1 GCA_017452335.1 Clostridia bacterium | reverse complement strand
TGTGGATAAGTATATCAGCGGTAAAGAGGTAGAGGTTGACGCCATTTGCGACGGCAGAAACGTATTCGTTCCCGGTATCATGGAGCTGGTTGAAAGAACGGGTGTGCACAGCGGCGACTCCATTTCGGTATATCCCCCCTTCTCCATCTCCGATAAGGTCAAGGGCACCATCCTGCAGTATGCAAAGAAGCTGGGTCTGGGTATCGGCATCGTGGGTCTTTACAATATTCAGTTCATCGTTGACGAGCATGATGATGTATATATCATCGAGGTTAACCCCCGTTCCTCCCGTACCGTTCCCTTCCTTTCTAAGGCAACAGGCTACAGCCTTGCCGACATTGCCACCGAGGTGATCCTTGGCAAGAGCTTGAAGGAACAGGGCATTTTCGACATCTATCCCGAAGAGAAGAAGCGCTGGTACGTAAAGGTGCCCGTGTTCTCCTTCAACAAATTAAGAGGACTTGACGCATACCTCTCTCCCGAGATGAAGTCCACGGGCGAAGCCATCGGTTATGACGACAAGTTCTACAGAGCCCTTTATAAGGCACTGCAGGCTTCGGGCATGAAGCTGCAGAATTACGGTACTGTCTTTGCCACCATCGCAGACAAGGATAAGGAAGAAGCTCTTCCCCTCATCCGCCGCTTCTACAACCTGGGCTTCAACATTGAGGCGACCTCGGGAACTGCCAAGTTCTTGAAGGAAAACGGCATCAAGACCCATGTGATGAAGAAGCTTGAAGAGGACGGCGACGAGATCGCAAGAGCGCTGGCGCAGGGTCACATCGCCTACGTAATCAACACCCGCGACCTTGACTCTGTGGGCTCTGCCAGCGACGGCGCACTCATCCGCCGCTATGCAACCGAAAACAATGTAACCATCATGACCTCTCTTGACACCGTGAAGGTGCTCATTGACGTGCTTGAGGAAACAACCATTACCATTTCCACCATCGACGCTTAAGCGCCGAGGGAGAAAAGAATGAATTGCAACTGCGGTTGCAAGAATTGAGCGTAAACGCTCATGAATTGGCTGCGCGCGGCGCCGCCATGAATTGCGCCAAGGCGCATAAAAAGGATAGATTTTCGCCCGAAAGGGCGAAAATCTACGAAATTTAAAAGCGCGACGGCGCAAAAGGGCTTTCCCGACGGATCTTTTCGGGCGCCGTCCTTTTCACTTTTCACTATTCACTATTACCTATTACTTCAATTTGGGGGTTGCTTTGAAAAAAGTCTTACTGACCGTAATCGAAAACAAAGCGCTGACCGACAGCGTTTATCAAATGAAGCTGCAGGGCGATGTATCGGATATCACCGCCTGCGGGCAGTTTGTCAATATTCAATTAGCAGGACTCTATCTGCGCCGTCCCATTTCGGTATGCAACTGCGAAGGGGACGTGCTCACCATTGTCTACAAGGTGGTAGGCAAGGGCACCGAGCAGATGAAGGACCTTCCCTTAGGCACCGTGCTGGATGTACTCACCGGCCTTGGAAACGGCTATGACCTCTCCCTTGCGGGCGAAGAGCCCCTGCTTCTTGGCGGCGGCGTGGGTGTACCGCCCATGTATATGCTGGCAAGAAAGCTTATCGAGCAGGGCAAAAAGGTGCGCGTGATCTTAGGATTTAACACCAAGAGCGAGATCTTCTATGAAGAAGAATTTAAAAAGCTGGGGGCAGAGGTGATCGTTGCCACTGCCGACGGCTCCTACGGCGTGAAGGGCTTTGTGACCGACCCCATGAAGGAGCTTTCTTACAGCCATTTCTATACCTGCGGTCCCGAGCCCATGCTCAAAGCCGTTTACAAAACATCAACCACAGAGGGACAGTTCAGCTTTGAAGAGCGTATGGGCTGCGGGTTTGGTGCCTGCATGGGATGCTCCTGCAAGACCATCACCGGCTACAAGCGCATTTGCAAGGACGGTCCTGTGATGAAAAAGGAGGAGATCTTATGGCAGACTTAAAGGTGACTCTTTGCGGGATCGAGCTGGATAACCCCATCATCCCCGCCAGCGGCACTTTTGGCTACGGCTATGAGTTCGCCGACTATTACGATATCAACATGCTGGGCACCTTCTCCTTTAAGGGAACCACCAAGGATCCCCGCTTCGGTAACCCCACCCCCCGTATTGCAGAGTGCTATGCGGGCATGATCAACGCCGTGGGTATGCAGAATCCGGGCGTGGAAAAGGTCATTTCTACGGAGCTTCCTAAAATGAAGGAGGTCTTCCACAAGAAGGTGATGGCAAACGTGTCGGGCTTTTCCGTGGAGGATTACGCCTACACCTGCGAAAAATTAAACGACTGCCCGAGATCGGCTGGTTTGAGGTCAACGTCTCCTGCCCCAACGTACATGGCGGCGGCATGAGCTTCGGCACCTCCCCCGAGGCGGCGGCTGAGGTGACAAGGGCGGTAAAAAAGGTGACCACCAAGCCTGTATTCGTCAAGCTCTCCCCCAATGTGACCGATATCGTCGCCATTGCAATGGCGTGCGAGGAAGCGGGAGCAGACGGCATTAGCCTGATTAACACCATGCTGGGCATGCGCATCAATTTAAAAACCAAAAAACCGGTGATCGCCAACAAGATGGGCGGCTTTTCCGGACCTGCCATTTTCCCCGTGGCGGTGAGAATGGTCTACCAGGTATCAAGCGCCGTCAAGATCCCCGTGATCGGCATGGGCGGCGTATCTACTGCCGAGGACGTCATTGAAATGATGTTAGCGGGCGCTACTGCCGTTGAGGTAGGCGCGGCAAACCTCATTGACCCCTTTGCCTGCAAAAATATCATCGAGGACCTGCCAAGGGTCATGGAACAATACAAGATCAATTCACTAACTGAAATTATTGGAGGAGCACACTGATGGGAAGAGACGTCATTATTGCCTGCGATTTTGACAGCGCAGAAAAAACATTTGCATTTCTTGATAAGTTTACCGGCAAGAAGCCCTTCGTAAAGATCGGCATGGAGTTATACTATGCAGAAGGTCCTGCCATTGTGAAGGAATTAAAGAGAAGAGGACACAAGATCTTCCTTGACTTAAAGCTGCATGATATCCCCAACACCGTGAAAAAGTCGATGGCAGTGCTGTCCCGCTTGGATGTGGACATGACCAACCTGCACGCCGCAGGCACCGTTCGTATGATGGAAGCGGCAATTGAGGGGCTGACCCGTGAGGACGGCACAAGACCCCTGCTCATCGCTGTAACCCAGCTCACTTCCACCGACCAAGAGAGCATGGAAAAGGATCTGCTCATTAAAGAGGACATCGCTGAGGTGGTAATGCACTATGCCCACAATGCCAAGATCGCAGGTCTTGACGGCGTGGTTTGCTCTCCCCTGGAGGCAGGCAAGGTGCACGACAGATGCGGCGAAGAGTTCATCACCGTAACTCCCGGTGTGCGCTTTGCTGACGGCGACATCGGCGACCAAAAGCGCGTGATGACCCCTGCCCAGGCAAAGGTGATCGGCTCCGACTATATCGTGGTAGGTCGTCCCATCACCGCGGCAGAAGACCCCGTTGCGGCGTACGAGCGTTGCGTTGCAGAGTTCTGCGACTGAGAACGATTTGATTTAATTTGATTTGAGAGGGAACTTTTTGAAAAAAGTTCCCCTCAAACTCCCCTCAAAAACTTTGGACGCCGCAAACTATCGTTTGCGGGGAAGAATTTGGTTCACCCCATAACACCTTTGGAATCAACACAGAAGTTTTTGAGTAATTTAATACATCAATACACGCCAAACGATAGTTTGGCGCATCAAAAATTTTTGGGAGCATTAAATTTTTGATAAAAAATTTAATGCAGGGGTCTTAAGGGCAGAGCCCTTAAAAACCTAAGAAAGGAATAAGACATGGAAGCTTACAAGAAGGAATTTATACAGTTCTTAGAGAGAGAAGGCGTGCTGAAATTCGGTGATTTCACCGCAAAGAGCGGCAGAAAGATCCCCTATTTCGTCAACGCAGGCATGATCAAGACCGGCTCTGCCATTGCAACGTTGGGCGAATTTTACGCAAGAGCGTATTTTGAGAAGTTAGGCAAGAAGGAAGCAGTGCTTTACGGACCCGCATACAAGGGCATTTCGCTGTCTGTTTCCGCAGCTGTGGCGCTGTCGAAAAACGGTTTGGATGTTCCCTTCTTCTTCAACAGAAAGGAAGTAAAGGACCACGGTGAGGGCGGCGTGTTCGTTGGATACGTACCCAAGGCAGGCGAGGAGATCGTCATTATTGAAGACGTGATCACCGCAGGCACCGCTATTCGCGAGAGCATGGAGATCCTTTCCCACTTAGAGGGCGTCAAGGTTGCCGCAACCTTCATCATGGTTGACCGCAAGGAAAAGGGTCAGGGCGAAAAGGGCGCAATGCAGGAAATTGAAGAGCAGTTCGGCTTCCCCGTATACTCTGTTGTGGATGTTTACGACATCATTGAGTATTTAAGCGAAGATCCTGCAAACGAAGAAAACGTCACCCGCATCAAGAACTACTTGGCAATTAACGGAGCAAAGGCATGAGAAGCATTATTGATATCAGAGAACTGTCGGTAGAAGAAATTGACGGTCTTGTGGCGACCGCCATGGATATCATCGAGCATCCCGCAAAATACAGCGAAGCCTGCAAGGGCAAAAAGCTGGCAACCCTCTTTTTTGAGCCCTCCACCAGAACCCGTCTTTCCTTTGAAGCGGCAATGTACGAGCTGGGCGGAAACGTGCTTTCCATGGCTTCCGCTTCCTCTTCTTCTGCCACCAAGGGCGAGAGCGTGGCAGACACCGCAAAGGTGATCTCCTGCTATGCCGACATCATCGCCATGCGCCATCCCAAGGAGGGCGCGCCCCTGGTTGCGGCGATGAACGCCTCCATTCCCGTGATCAACGCGGGGGACGGCGGTCACAACCACCCCACCCAAACTCTTGCAGACCTGCTGACCATTCACAGAGAAAAGGGCAGATTTCACAACTTGACCGTAGGCTTCTGCGGCGACTTGAAGTTTGGCAGAACCGTTCACTCGCTCATCTCCGCCCTTGCCCGCTACGAGGGCATCAAAGTGGTGCTCATTTCTCCCGATGAATTGAAGCTCCCCGGCTACATCAAGAAGGATGTAATGGACAAGGCGGGCATGGCGTACGAGGAAACGGCTGATCTGATGGCTGTAATGCCCGAGCTGGATATCCTTTACATGACAAGAGTGCAGGGCGAGCGCTTCTTCAATGAGGAAGACTACCTGCGCCTGCGTGACAGCTATATTCTCACGCCCGACAAGTTAAAGGATGCCAAGAAGGATCTGGCGATCCTGCATCCCCTGCCCCGCGTCAATGAAATTGCCGTTGCCATTGACAACGACCCCCGCGCTTGTTACTTCAAGCAGGTGTTAAACGGCAAGTACATGCGCATGGCGCTGATCTTAAAATTACTGGGTATTACGGTGTAAGGAGGTAGCGAAATGAATATTGATTCCATCATCAACGGCATCGTGATCGACCACATCACCGCAGGCAAGGGCATGCGCATCTATCAGCTCCTTGCTCTTGACAAAATGGACTGCCCCGTGGCGCTCATCCGCAATGCCTACAGTAAGAAAATGGAGAGAAAGGACATCATCAAGATCGACGCCGACATCACCTTGAATATGGATATCCTCGGCTACGTGGATCCCGGCGTGACCCTTTCCATCATCAAGGACGGCAAGGTGGCAAGCAAGCAAAAGCCCATGCTGCCCCAGCGTCTGACCGGTGTCATTTCCTGCAAAAATCCCCGTTGTATCACCACCACCGAGCAGGAGCTGCCCCACGTCTTCACCTTGACCGACGCGCAAACCCGCACCTACCGCTGCCTTTACTGCGAAGCCAAGGCGGAGTAAGTTTTGAATTTTGGATTTTCTTGAGAGGGACTTTTTGAAAAAAGTCCCCCTCAAACTCCCTTCAAAAACTTTGAATGCCGCAAACTATCGTTTGCGGTGGGAAATAGCAAAAAAACGCACCCGCTTTGCCTTGTTTTTGGGCGAAGCGGGTGCATTATGCGTTGATATATAGTCCCCCG
>JAFTMP010000089.1 GCA_017452335.1 Clostridia bacterium | reverse complement strand
CGTCTGCATAGAGCAGGTATCGGTTCCGCCGCCCTCGAGAATCTCAAGCTGTGCGGCGATCTTGCGTTCCTTTGCAAGATCCATCAGCAGGGAAACGAAACCCTGATCGCAGATGACCGAGCTGTCCTTCACCTTCACAGCCGCACCCTTTCCAAGGGAAACAGCCATGGGGCGCGCCTTGGGGCCGTCGCCCGAGCCGGTCACGTCAAAGGCAAGGGAGTAGTCGGGCATAATGGCGTAAGCCGAGGTCTTGGAGCCGCGGCAGCCTACTTCTTCCTGCACGGTAAAGACGAAATAGGTGTCGTTTTTGCAGTCGGTCAGCTCCATGGCGGCGTGGATCATAATAGCACAGCCGATGCGGTCATCAAAGGGTCTGCCCGACCAGAAGGAGCCCGTCAGATGCTCTAAATGGGAAACGGGAGCGGCAAAATCCCCCACCTTGACTTTCTTTTCAGTCTCCTTTTTGGAGGTAGCGCCGATGTCGATGACGAACTTGTCGGCACCGAAATTGTTGCCGTAGGTAGCCTCGGGAACGAGCACGCCCACGGTGCCGTCCTCAAAGCGCACATTGCCAAACGCAGAGGACACATAGTGGATGCCGCCGATGGGCGAGGAGTGAATGTAGCCCTTGTCATCAATAGAGGTTACAAGGAAGCCGATCTCGTCCATGTGACCTGCCAGCATCAGCTTCTTGGCATCGGGGGAGCTACCTTTCTTAAAGCAGATCAGGTTGCCCATGGCATCGTACTTCACCCAGTCAACGTAAGGGGTGATCAGCTCTTCAATACGCTTTGCAACGGCTCTTTCTCTTCCCGAAACGCCGTGAATGAGCATCAGTTCCTTTAAAATCTTCATATCTATTTTCATGTTCGTACTTCCTTTCTCAAATCAGCGCGCAAAGCAGGCTGAGGGTATTTTCAAGATCGTTTTCCTTCACGATCACGCGGTTTGTCTCGGGATTGCGGCAGGGCAGGCGCAGGGATGCGCAGGGAATGCCCGCGCCCACAAGGTGAAGAGCGCCTGCAGAAAAATCACCGCATGCACCCATATCAGCACCGTACGCGGGAATATTCTGTTCTTTTGCCACAGCAAGCGCCTTTTCGGTTAAGGGGGAGTCAAAATAGAGCACACGTCTGTCCTTGAGTGCTACAACCACACCTTCTCCCAGCTTTGCGCCCTTTAAATGCTCGTCCACACCGTCAAAATCGTTTGCGGGGGCAAAGCCCAGCAGATATGCTTCCTCGGGGCAGATGGTGTATGCGGCGGCAGATGCGCTTGACATACCCGCCTTTTCCTTCACGGTAAAGACGAAATAAAGGTCGTTACGTTCCTTTTCGTCCTTTTTGTTTAACTCCTTGATCGCCTCGACAAGCAGAGCGCAAAGGGCTCTTGCCTCCAGCGCCTTGCCCACCAAATACCCGCCGGGCAGGGTGGAAAGAGAACCTTCCAGGGCGGCAAAGTCACCCTTGTCGAGCTGCTTTTTTAATTCCTCAGAGGAAAGTCCTGTTTCGGCAAAGACCTTGTCTGCGTTCGGGGTGTCGCCCGCCTCACCGCCTGCAAGATGCAGGACCTTCACGCCGCCCACAGCGGAAATAGTTGTTTCCTCATTTCCAAGGGTCAGTCTCTTGCCCGCAAAGCAGCCGGTGTCGGCATTGCCCGTCTTTTCAAAGCGGACGTAGCCCTTGTCGTCAATATCGGTGATCATATAGCCTGCCTCGTCCATGGGCGCAGTTACAAGGATCTTTTTGCCCTTGCCCTCAAGATGAACAATCAGATTGCCCACGGCATCTTTTTTGCAGGGGATACCGTCAAGGGACTTTTCAATCAAGTCAGCCACCCGACCCTCGCATCCCGTGGGTCCAAAGACCTCACAAAGACTTTTCAGCAGATCAAAAAATTGGTTTTTCATCACTCTGCCTCCTTTGCGCCATAGCGCTCTTCAATATACGCCGCCAGCAGTTTTCCCGTGTTTTCAAGGTCTTTGATGGAGAGTCCCTCGGTGGGGGTGTGCATATACTTTAAGGGAATGCTCACCACAGCGCAGGGAATACCGCCCATGAGGAAGGGAACAGCAGAGGCGTTGGTGCCGGTGCTCTTTACGTTTAAAATGGGCTGGCAGGGGATCTCCTTCTTTTTTGCAAGAGCGATCACCTTTTTGGTCATCGCGCGGTCGGTCTGCACCGAAACGGCAACGGAGGGACCTTCGCCCACGGCAACGGTCTTGTTTTTGTCTGTTTCGGGGGTGTGCCCCAGATCTACGTCCACAACGAAAATTTCATCGGGCTTCAGAGCGAATGCACCTGTTTTAAAGCCCGCACCGTAGCTTTCCTCCTGGGAAGAGAGCAACAGCGCGATATCACAGCTCCGTGCCTTTTCCTTTAATTCTTCCACTGCAAGGGTGCCTGCCACAGCCGCGGCGGCATTGTCAAGGGAGGGACCGAAGAAGAGATCCTCGGACAGAGAGAAATAGTTCTTTTCATAGCCGATGGGCGTACCCACCTTTACGCCAAGAGCGATAAGCTCGTCTTTGGTCTTGCCCGTGAAGAGGAGGGCTTCGTTGACAGCAGGAGTCTTTTTCTGCTCGTTGCCGTTCATCATGCAGTAGGGCTTTTTCACCACCACCGCGTCAAGCTGTTCGTCTGCGTAAACAATGAACTTTTCACCCGTCAGGGTACGGCGGTCGATCCCGCCCAGCGCCCCGACGGTTAAAAGTCCGTCGTCTTGATGTCGGTCACGATCAGACCGATCTCGTCAAGGTGCCCGTCAATGAGGATCAGCGGAGCATTTTCCTTGCCGCATCTTGAAATGCAGGCAAGTCCCGCTACCCCTGCGGGTACGATCTCGTCAAAATAGGGGGAGAGGATCTCTTTGACCTTGGCGTGTCCCCGTTCCTCAAATCCCGAAACGGTCATCACCGAGCCAAGAGCCTCAAGCAATTTTTTTGCGTCCATAGGTTTTTCCTTTCTTCACGACTGCTCTTCGGGCAGGTCGTTTATCAGTTTCTTAAAGTGAGCGCCTCTTGCCATAAAGTTGGGGAAAGCGTCAAAGCTGGCGCAGGCGGGGGAGAGGAGCAGTACATCCCCTTCCTCACAAAGAGTGAGGGCAACGTGCACCGCCGCGTCAAAATCGGGGTTCATGTAATAGGCAGGCTTTTCTTCGGCGTTGCACATAAACAGCGCCCCTGCGATCTTCATCATGGTCGCACCGGTGAGCACCACCTTCTTTGCCTTTTTGCAAAGTGCCTCGGCAAGGGGCTCGAAGGGGATGTTCTTGTCGTAGCCGCCGCAGATGACCACCACCTTCTCATCAAAGCAGGAAAGAGCGGCGGCGGTACGGCTGGGCGAGCTGTCAATGGAGCTGTTGTAACAGCGAATGCCCTTATATTCTCTGACAAACTCCAAGCGATGCTCCACACCCCCAAAGCTTTTCGCCACCGAAGCAAGGTGCTCGGGAGAGATGAACTGTCTTGTGGCAAGATATGCCGCCATGTAGTTTTGTCTGTTGTGCGCGCCGGGTAAAAGAATGTCTTCTTTATTTAAAAGAGGACTTCCTTCTTCAAAGATCACGCCGTCCTTGTCGTAAAGGGCACTTTCGGTGCTCTTTGAAGAAAAGTATTCCACAGCCCTCGGTGCAAGAGCTTTCAGAGGGGCGCTTGCCTCGTTATCGGCATTTAAAATGAGCAGACGGTTTTCGCTGTGGGTAAAGATGTTGGTCTTTGCCTCGATATACTCATCCATCCCTGTATGCCAGTCAAGATGGTTGGGCGAGAGGTTGGTCACCACGGCAATTTCCGCAGATTTTTCCATGGTCATGAGCTGGAAGCTGGAAAGCTCCAACACCGCAAAATCCTCTTTAGTCATTTCTCTGACATAAGGCAACAGCGGTGCGCCGATATTGCCTCCCACAAACACCTTGTGTCCCGCTTCCTTTAAAAGCAGGGAAATGAGGGTCGTGGTAGTGGTCTTGCCGTCGCTTCCCGTCACGGCAATGGTGCGGGCAGGGCAGAGCTCAAAAAAGAGCTCCATTTCGGAGGTGAGCACCGCACCTTTTTCAAGAGCGCTCTTGATTTGGGGCAGATCGGGACGAATGCCCGGAGAGCGGAATATGTAATCTCCCGCAAGGTTTTCAAGGTATCCCTCACCCAAGATCAGCTCTACCCCTTTTTCCTCAAGGTCCGTTGCTGTTTTGCCCAGTGCCTCTTTGCTTTTTTTATCTCTTGCGCAAACGGTCATGCCGCAGGAAAGCAGAAAGTCAATAAGGGGCAAATTGGAAACGCCAATGCCCAGCACCTCTGCTTTTTTGCCGCTTACCGATGCTTTAAATTCTTCGTAGGTCATCACACCGTCCTGCAAAAGCAGGCATCCTTTCTCGGCGCAAAAATACACCGTATCTTTTCCCATTATATAACATATTTTTTCTTTTCGCAACACTCCCCATAAAAAAACTTTTTCTTTTTTTGAAAAGAGTGAAAAAAGTCAGCAAGCAAGGGAAAATAATCCGCGAAAAGTCCTTGCAATTCACAGGGAAGTTGTGCTATAATATACTGAATTACGGGTAGTTGAAGGGGGCGGAAATATGACGGTCACTATAAAGGGCAGAGAAGTGCATTATACCATGGAGGGGCAGGGCGCACCTGTGCTGATTCTTGAAGGCTGGGGCACCAATACGCAGGTCTATTCCTCCATCTCCCATCTTCTTTCAAGCAAGTATACCGTTTATATTTTGGACTTCCCCGGCTTTGGCAAAAGCCCCGAGCCCGATACCGTGTGGGATGTGGGGGCGTATGCCGAGTTTACCCGCGCATTTATCGAGCATTTTTCCTTTGAAAACTATACCCTCATCGGACATTCCTTTGGGGGCAGAGTGATCTTCAAGCTTTTTGAGGAGGGTACGCCCAAGGGACTGTCCCGCATCATTCTCATTGACAGCGCAGGGGTAAAGCCTGCAGATACCTTCAAAAAGAAGGTGCGGCGCATAAAATATAAGTTTGGCAGAAGGATGCTTGAGCTGTTTGCCCCCGCCAAGGTGGAAAAATACCGCTTAAAGCACAGCTCTGCCGATTATAAAGCCGCCTCACCCATGATGCGCGAGGTGCTTAAAAAAACAGTGTCGGAGG
>JAFTMP010000088.1 GCA_017452335.1 Clostridia bacterium | reverse complement strand
TCGCTGTGCATCGTTTCCTGCGACAGCGCCAAGACCACAGAGCCGATACCCAATTCCCCCTCAGGCGTTACGGAGCAGTCCTCCCCCGAGCAAGCAGAGAAAGACACTTCCGTTCTCTCCCCTTCCACTGAAAAGAGCGAGCGCCCCGCCGAAGAGCCCTCTTTAAGCCCGGCATCCTCAGAAGAGCCCTCCCCCACCAAGGAAGAGCCTACGCCCTCTGCTTCAAAAGAGGAACCTACACCCTCTTTCTCCGATGAGGAGCCCACGCCCACCCCTTCCCCCGAGGAATGCACCCATACCTTTGGTGACTGGCAGACGGTAACCCAAGCAACCTGCCAAAAGGAAGGCCAGCAGGAGCGTACCTGCACCCTTTGCGGTGAAAAAGAAGAAGAACCCACCAAAAAAGCCGCACACACCGAGGTGACCCTGCCTGCCGTGGCGGCAAGCTGTAGCAAAACGGGACTTACGGCGGGCACTCAGTGTTCGGTATGTAATACCGTGCTTCAAAAGCAAGAGATCATTACCGTAAAGGATCACACCGCCATAACCGACAAGGCTGTGGCGGCAACCTGCACCAAAACGGGGCTTTCCGAGGGTAGCCACTGCTCGGTATGTGATAAAGTACTCAAAAAGCAGGAGACTGTTCCCGTAAAGGATCACACCGCCGTAACCGACAAGGCTGTTGCGGCAACCTGCACAAAAACAGGTCTTTCCGAGGGTAGCCACTGCTCGGTATGCGATAAAGTACTCAAAAAGCAGGAGACTGTTGCCGCTACCGGGCACGATCATAAAAAATCCACTGTAGCCGCAACCTGTTCAAAGGCGGGATATGACCTCTTTACCTGTCACTGCGGAAACAGCTATAAAGAAAATGAAAAACCAGCCACCAATGCCCACAAGTTCATTGCCAAGCGCGGAACGTATCAAGACCTTTCCTATGACGGTTATTTCTGCTCCTCCTGCAATTTAGAGGTCTGCTCCCACGGACAAGCCAACTACAGGACAGATTGCACAATTTATTATTACATAAGCGGACCTGCGCTTTATGATTATGATGAGCAGCCGTTTAAAAGAACGCTGTACGTTTACGGCAAGGGCGCCATTCCCGATTTTGACGGATATAACACTGCCCGCTGGCATTGCGAGTACGCCCCCCAGGTTACTGAGATCGTGATTCTCGACGGCATCACTGCCGTGGGTGAACGGGCATTTTCCACCTCTGATAAATCCTTCCAAAACGTAAAAAAGGTTACCATGAGCGACAGCGTTACGAGCGTTGGTCAATACGCCTTCAAGGATCTTTCCCCCGCTACCTTTAAGCTTGGCAGCGGCGTGGTTTCCTTTTACAGCAACTGTATCACCCTCACATCCTCGTTCACCAAGCATCAGCGTATCTATATTCCCAAATCGGTAAAACACATCTGCGACACCAGGCTCCTTGACGCCTATCCGTGGTCTCTGTACTTGGTTTATGAGGGCACCGAGGAGGAATTCCTCTCCATTAAGATCGGTTCCTCCGGCACCATGAAGGATCTGTTGGAACGCAATGCCGCCGGAGGCGTTCCCGAAAACCGCATATCCTATAATGCATGGTAAAAGCTTTAAGAATGTTCCGTAATTTTTGTTACACCTCCATGAAAAAGCAGCGTCCGCAAGGGCGCTGCTTTTTCAATTACGAAGGATTATTCAACAAAAAATTGAGCAAAGCCGAAAGGCTTTGCTCAATTTTTTTAAGCTATCCGTTTTTTACGCTTGATCACGATTACCGAGAGCACTGCCACAAGCACTGTTGCGATCGAGGCAAGAGCCACGTAAAGCGCCGTCTTTTCTCCCGCGGAAGGAGGTTCTTCAACGGTAACGGTGCATTGTGCACTGACCTCGCTGTCACCCACCGTTACGGTCACGGTTGCCGTGCCCGCACCGATGGCGCTCACCGTTCCGTCAGACGAAACGGTCACAACATTTTCGTTGCTGCTGGACCATACCACCGTATAGTCTCCTGCCTCGGGGGTAATCAGAGCGTTTAACTTGCCCGTCTGTCCCACCTTCAGCGTCAGCGTTTCTTTATCAAGGGTCACAGTGATCTGCTCGTCTTCCTTCGTCTCCTCTTCGGGATCATCGGAGGGGCTGGGCTCAACGGGATCATCATCGGGAGTCTTTTCGCTCAGCGTCCACTTAGCATCCTCTTCGTCAGAGATGGCGTAGGTGATCTCTTTTCCAAGGCTTACCCCTTCAAAGGTTGCAATGGCACCGTCAAGAGTGATGGTGTTATTTGCGCCCGGTGCAAAGCCTGCACTGTTATCCTTCTTCAAATAGAGAGTGAGGACGTTGTTATACACGTCGTAGTCCATCTTCACGGCACTTGCGTCATCCTTTAACAGATCGGAGAGCTTGTGTCCGTTGACAGTGATGAGAGCGGCGTAATCTGCCTGCACGCCCTGTTCAATATAGCCCGCACCCGTACCGATCGTCTTGCTTAAAACGGTATCGCGGATGGACATATTGAAGCGCAGAGCCGAAGCGTAGTAGGTCTTGCCGCTAAGAGTCACTTGATGAACGGGCGCGCCGAGCTGTCCGCCGTAGGTGCTCACCGAGGGCTCGGTTACCTGCACGCTCAGCGTTCTTTCGGTATAGGGTGCATAGCTGTTGCCCACCATGCTGAAATACATCAGATCGTTTGAGCGGTAGGAAGGTAAGGTCACCTCAATACCAGAGTACATCAGATCAGCACCGGTATACTGTGCGTGGCTGTTGCGGTCCTCAAACCATACATCATACAGGGCATCGGCATCCAGACCCTTTAAGTAGATTCTCTGGGTAGGCTGTGCCTCGCATCTTCTCCAGATGTTGGCATAACCGTGTCCTTCCTCGGGAATATAGTATTCCCAAGCCATCCAATCTTTTTCGTCCAGCGAATAGTCTGTGAGCTGATAGAAGTCAGAATAATAATAACGGCTGACTATTCTCTGCTCTGCGCCCGCATCCTGCACCTTGTACCAGTCGATGGGATCGTAGGGGCTGTAGTTGTATTCCATAGAAGGAACCAGCGCGCGTCGAAGTGCATATTTATCAGAATACTTGGTTCTGTAAACCTCGCTGTTAGGCACGTCACTGTCTGCCTTGGAGCCGTAATAGGGGATCCAAGCCGACATGGTGAAGGTGTAGCACTGCTGCAGGGGCGAATCACCGTAGCCCTGGTCAGTTCTGTGCAGGGGCACTGCATAACGCATGGACTCCAAGTCATTTCTGCGTCCGCCCGATGCGCAGGAGTCAAGGATCATGCCGGGGAAATGCTCAGCAATTGCCGACCACAGACGGAAGTGTCCTTGAATGTGCATGTTTTCGGTCAGACCCGCTCTGTCGGGGTCGGTTGCATTGACGCTGTTCCAAGTAGGCAGGGGACCCATGTTGAAGTCCTCGCGGTAAATGGCAACATCTGCCGTTTCGAGAATGGAAATGATACGCTCGATCAACCAATCCACGCACTCCTCGTTAGAGAAGTCCACCAGACCGGAATCAAATACCCAATCGGGATGCAGTGTGCTTCCGTCGCGCTTCAAGCCGTTTTTGTTGCCCACACGCTCGGGCTCAAACCACAGCATGGTCTCCATGCCGTTTTCCTTGGCAAGCTCGGTAATGGACTTTAATGCCGTGGGAAAGCGCTTGGTATCCATCAGCCAGCTTCCCGTATCCCACCAGGAGGAGCCGATGCCCGAAACGCCGTTGGCGCTATAGTACCAGCCTGCATCCATCCACCAGATGTCCATATCGGCACCCGAATCAATGAAATGCTGCAGAGCCTCTAACTGCTCCTTCTCGTTGGTGCCCGTCATTTCGTTGAAATACTCGTGAGTGGTACCCAAGATCATAGCGGGAACCTGCTCTTCTTTTTCCTCAACGGTGATCGTGGGCATATTGCAGTCGATCATATACCGTCTCCACAGGTTGGTGGCTCTGTCGGTATCTCTGCCGTTATACTGCACGATGGCAGTGATGGGGGTACGTGCCGTTTCACCGGGCTTCAAATAGGCATGGAAGGTCTGCTGACCGTTTACAAAGGTGGTCACGGTATCTTCTCCTCTTCCTTCCTTACAGAAGGAAGCCTCCCACTGTCCTGCCCAGCCTACAGCGATGAGCGCACCGCCGTTGCCGTATTCCATATTCCAATAGGGGAAAGCGTAGTTGGTGCTTCGTCCGTCCTCGGGCGCAATAACGCGCTTATAGTCGGTAACGGCGAAGTTTACGGGTAAGAATCCCGTGGGGTCGCCCGAATAGCCGTAAACATAGGGATCCTCGCCGTTGAAGGTCACAACGGAGCGGATATCGCTGATGATGGGCGTTTCTCTTTCGGCATCGTTGTTGGTGAAGTAGATCACCCAATCGTACGCCGCATATTCGGGGTAGTAGATCGAGGTCACGGTGAAGGTAATGGGTGCTTTGTCCGCTTCATCGGGGGTATACTCGATAACTGTCACCGTTTCTTCACCATTCTTGTCGTTTTTCTCAGTCTTTTTGCTGATGAGCGCAAAATGCTTGTCACCAAATCCGGTGTATTCCTTCTCCCCAATGGTCATCACCACGGGGAAATTCTTTAAGTTCTCTGCAAGGTAGGCATCGTATACTGCCTTTGCCTCAGCCTTTTCCTTTTCATCGGGCGTGGTTGCCGCGGCATCGCCGTCACCCACAGACCCTTCCACCTTCTTGAAGAAGGGGGCGTTTGCCTCTTCCTCAAAGGAGATGCCAAGAGGAAGTGCGTTTGCCTTGAAGGCTCTGCCTTCGTACATCACGGAAAGATCGGAAGCATAAACCTCCATCGTACCCGTACCCTCAAGCACCAGCAAATAGGTGCCTGCAGGAAGCACGTCCGTAAAGATCAGTGTCTGATCCTCTGCGCTTTCGCCAAGGATCGCGTGCTGTACGGGATCTCTCTTCAAGGTGGCAAAATAACTGCCCATGAATTTATAAAGCTTTGCGCTCACCGTTCCCTTGATGCTTTCGTTATAGGGCACGGTAATGGCAGTCATACCGCCTGTGGTCTCAAAATGCATAGCAACACCATCAGCCAGATCTACCGTTTCCTTCTTTGCAGAAGTATCAGCGGCGGGCACAGTGTTTGCATAAAGCTTTTCCTTGCCTCTTGCCAAAATGGGATCGCACCAGTCGCCTGTGCTGTAGTAATAGTTGCCGTCAAAGTTGGTAATGCGCAGTGTGAGAGTCTTGGCATCTGCGGGGATCTCACAGCACAGTGTCGCCGCCTCGTATGCGGTCATATTGCCCGAGCGCGCCTTGATCTCACCGTCCACAAGCACGATGAATTCTACACCCGTGCCGCCCTGGGCAACGGCGTCGTCCTTGCCCACCACGGTTTGGAAATAGGTATATCCCAGTCCTTCAATATCAATATTGATATCGGCGGCACCGCAGTTGTTTTCTTTGCCGGGGGTGGGGTGATTTTGGAAGCCGTAGCTGCTACGGTAGCGTCCGTTTCCGCCAACAGACATCTCGGGGTTCACCGCATAGACCTGGGGGTCCTTTAACCCCGTCCAGCCCGTCACCTTCAGCGCCGAAACATAGGTCACATCGTCATTCATTAAATAATTAAAGGTTTCAGTTTTCATTACAACGTTATCCACCACTGATTTAATTTGAATCACATGATTGATCTTTTCTTGAAAATCTACGGTAACGCTCCAAATTCCCTCTTTATCGGGAGAAGCGCTTCCTTTTTTCACACCGTCTACCCAAACCTCAACAGAATCTGCATACGCCGTACCCGTAAAGGTATACGAGCCTACCGGATTGGGCATCGACGCATCGGGTTTATTGGAAACAGTCAAGTCACCGGGCTTAGACTGCGTGGTAAAAACGGGATCACCGAAGCAGCAGCCCGTTGCGCTGTACGCCGCAAGCGCCTTTGCAACCAGCTTTAACTCCTTAGCATCCACGGGAAGGTCTACTGAAAGCTCTTCCATAGCGGGGTATCTTAAGGTCTTACTTGTCGCGGCAAGCACGCCGTCCACGTAAATTTCAAACTGCACCTTGTTGTTGCCCCAGTCGTTTCCGTTCTCATCCTTACCCACAAAGGTACTAAAGGACGTAAAGCCCATGCCCGAAATATCGTAGGTAATATACGCACTGCCCCCATCGGAAATGGGATGCAGATAGACGCCCTTTTCAAACTTGTTTTGTCCGATCACGATGTTGTTGTCAATACGAAGCTCGCCCTCTTTTTGTGTCGTCAAGGGATCGGACACGCCAAACAGACACGAAACATCGGTAAAGCTTAAATCCGTCAGACTCTTTTCTGATGTCAGAGCAGGGATACCGCCCTCTCTTTTCATCAGTATCGGCTGGGCAAAGGTTGCACCGCAGGCATAGTGGGCACTTCCCACCGCCTTAGCTACCAGCTTTAATTCCCTTGCATCCGAAGGGATGCGCACCTCTAACTTTTCCTTGTCGGGATACTGCAGGTCGCCGCTGATCGCCGCAGGCTCGCCGTCGATATGGACTTCAAAGCGCAGGGGAAGATTTCCATAACCGTTTCCCGCACTGTCCTTTCCGACCCACACCGAAAACTTGGTATAGCCGCCCTTTTCGATGTTATACACAATTGAAGCCGCGCCCGCATCACCTGCTGCGGGAGGATGCATATAAATGCCCTTGTCGTAGCTCTCCGTTCCGATGGTAAGATTGCTGTCAAAGCGCAGTTCCCCTGCGATGGTGGTCACTGACGCGTATTCAAGCTCGGTCAAATACACCTCTGTGTCCGCAAAGGAAACGATATAACCAATTGGCAGGATCGGCAATACCGTGAGCAGTGCTATAAGCAAGCAGAGCCATCGTTTAAAAAATGATCGCTTCATAAATCCACCTCTGATCTTTTTGAATCTTTGCACAAGCAAAGGAAGAATTTCTGCCCTTCTTCTCTTGCCTGCATCTTCATTTTACAATGTATTCCTCTCTATTTATAGACTTATTTCTGCAAAAAACATTGTTATTTCGGCAAGAAAGTACCTAAAAGGTAGTTCTCTGCCGAGATGAGCGCTCCTTAAGACAGTGCGCAAGCCGCACGAACGCCGAAAAGACAACATTTTCTATTGAATTCCGCTTTAAAATATGGTATACTTTTCAAAGAGCACACAGGGGGGGTATCCTATGATCAACAATATTTTAGATAAGAAAATCGCACTTGAGCGGATCGGTCCCTTTTCGGGGCATATTCAATACGTGGAAAACCGTCTGGAGACAGACGGCAACCGTCTTTACAACCACGTGCACGACGAATGCGAAATTTACATCAACTTGGAAGGAAACGTCTCCTTCATCGTGGAGGATCATCTTTATCCGATCATGCCGGGCAATATTATTTTTACCCGTCCCTACGAGGCGCACCACTGCATCTATCACGACAACACTATCCACCGCCACTACGTGCTTCGGTTTTCTCCCGAAAACTGCACTGCCCTTTTGCCCTCCCTTTTTGAGCGCAAAGCGGGCACCAACAATCTGCTCATCCTGCCCAAGGAAAAGGAGGTCTCCTTATATTCCCTTTGCAACCGATTGCTTTCCGAGCAAGATCGGTCGCTGTCCTCCTATATCTATTTTTTGCGTATTCTTGATCTGCTTGCAAACGGCGCCGTTCAAAACGATATCGAGCGGCAAGCAACGCCCTCCACCCTCAAAACCCTAAAATATATCAACGAGAATATCGCCGAGCCCATTTCCATTTCTCTGCTTGCCGAGCAGTGCTTGACCAGCGTGAGCACCTTGGAGCGCAATTTTAAAAAGGACATCGGCACCACCCCCTCCAAGTATATTTTGGAGCGCCGCCTCTCCCTTGCCCTTTCCTATTTGCAGGGAAATTACTCCATTCTTGAGGTGTGCGAAAAGTGCGGCTTTTCCGATTATTCCTACTTCATCGCCTGCTTTAAAAAGCACTTTCACATCACCCCCCTGCAATACATGAAAAAGAAAAAGGAAGAGCAAAAAGGGAGGGAAAACGAAGCAAGATCCCTGCAAAAAAGAAGCGAACCCGATGCTTAGAGTGCCTTTCTGCCCGCCGCTTGTCATGTTGCACAAAATTTGCCTGTCTTTTTTGTGCAAAAGGTAGATTTTCGAACATTTCGGGGGGGTACTTGACACACCTTTTGGAAAATGATAAAATAAAGTCAGAAAGGAAATTTCTGCAATTTTAAGTGAGGTGTTATGATGAAAAAAGCAGTTTTATTACTATTATCCCTCGTGCTGTTGCTGTCCTCCTGCAGCGCTGCCACAACGATTGCTTTCACCTCGGGAATGGATGATGCAACGCGTGGTGAAAGCGTTCCATCCTCCAAAGAAAGTGATGTAACGATTAGCGAAAATGCTCCCTTATCTAAGGAACATCATGTGACGATCAGCAAAGACTTGTCATCGGCAGGTGAGAGTGATACAACGGTATTTCCAAACACTCCCAGCGAGGATATTCCAAGTAAGGAGGAGCCAAGCGAGGAGATCCCGAGCGAAGTCCCCCCAAGTGAGGAGCAGCCTTCGAAGGATGAGCCGGAGGTCGTTCCGATTACATTGGTTTTCGATTCGGTTGAACAACTAAATCAGATGATCTCTTCCGATGAGCTTTTGAAGGACAACGGTCAAAGATTTTTTACCACCGAAGTTCCTACTGCTTCGGAACTTCAATTTGAAGGATACGAGATCAGAAGGATCGAATTTACTTACAGTACAGACTTGTCTGCCAAAGGAAGAAAATACATCAGCTATCAACGCATTGATATTTATTGGTATCAAATAGGCAGTGAAGGAGAAGACTATGCTTTCTGCATGACAAATGTATATTACGACCGCGGAATGCCACTTCCTACACAGGAGGAACGGGTAGCGTTGCTTACCGAAAACGGATATACACACTTAGTACGGGGTGTATATGTAAAGGAGCTTGGCGAGTATACCAAATACCATCAAGATACCTCGACCCGAAACGCGTATGGGCTCTTTGAAATTAAAACGGACCTTGCAGACAAGCAACTGATTTTTGATGGCATGGATGCATACTATGGAAGAGTTATCTGGGATTATTTTTTGCCGATTTAAATTACAGAAAGCCGACCTCTACCATACAGAGCAGTATTTTGAATTGTATCACATGTTAGAAAAATCATAACCCTGTCCCAAACAACGTAGATTATATAAAAAAGCAGAGCAGTCTTGACGCGTCAAGGCTGCTCCTTTTTTGAAAGATTAAAAGATTATTTGGTCATCTTCTCTTGCTTCACCTTGTGGTCAATGACGTGGCGGGAGGCAAGCTCACGGTGAATCTCCTCAAGAGAGATGCCCGCTTCCACCATCAGCACCATCACGTGGTAAGCAAGGTCGGAAATTTCATAAATGGTTTCTGCCTTATCCTGCGCCTTTGCGGCGATGATGACCTCGGTAGACTCCTCGCCCACCTTTTTAAGAATCTTATCAAGACCCTTTTCAAAAAGATAGGTGGTATAAGAGCCCTCCTTCTTCTCGGTCTTGCGCCCTTCAATCAAGCCCATCAGACCGTCAAGAGAAAATTCGTGGCGCTCTTCGCTTTCGGCAAGGGTGTTTTCAAAGCAGGAAAAGCTGCCCGTATGGCAAGCGGGCCCGTCGGGCTCTACCTTCACCACCAGTGCATCATAGTCGCAGTCTGCGGTGATGGAGACGATATGCTGGTAGTTGCCGCTGGTATCGCCATTGAGCCAAAGTTATTGTCTTGAGCGACTATAGAAGAAAGTCAGCTCATTTTGCAGGGAGATCTGCAGGCTTTCCTTGTTCATATATGCAAGGGTGAGCACCTTGCCCGAAATGGCATCCACCACGATGGCGGGGATGAGT
>JAFTMP010000087.1 GCA_017452335.1 Clostridia bacterium | reverse complement strand
TGATCTTTAACCCCTCATCCTCTTCCACGAGCAGAGGATAGTATACGGAGGACAGCTTTTTGAGCTGTGCGATCGCCTCTTCACGATCCACCACAGAAATGATCGCTTCCGATTCTCTTGGAATGGCTTTTCTCTTATTTCCGCCCTCCAGACTCACCAAATTAAAGGGCGTCACTTCATAGTATGCCGAAAGCAGTTGCCCTAAGAGCATGATGGAGTTTCTTCTGCCCGAATCAATATCGGTGCCCGAGTGACCGCCCGCCAGCCCCTTGACCGTCACCTTGATGCTCTGATTTTTAAAGGGCAGATAGTCAGGTGCGATCTTAAAGGACAGATTCATACTGCCCGCGCAGGATGCAATGGCTTCACTTTCACTTTCGGTATCCAAATTGATGATGCGGCGTGCAGACAGCTTGCTGTAATCAAAAAACTCTGCTCCGCCCAGACCCGTTTCCTCCTGTACGGTAAACAGACACTCCAGCGCCGGCGCTTCAAGGCTCTTGTCTGCCAGCACGGTAAGCATCAGCGCCACCGCCACGCCGTTATCGGCACCAAGGGTGGTTCCCTCTGCCATGAGCATGCCGTCCTTTTCGATGAGCTTGATGCCCTCTTTTTAGAAATCGTGCACAACATCGCTGTTTTTCTCGCACACCATATCGGTGTGTCCCTGCAGCATCACTGCTTCTTTTTCTTCATATCCGGGTGCGGCATCCTTAAAGATTGCCACATTGTGTAACTCGTCTCTGTAATAGCGAAGCCCCTGACTTTCGGCAAAGGCACACAGATAGTCTGCAATGCCCTTTTCATTGCCCGATCCGCGGGGAATGGCGGAGATCTCCTCAAAATAGTGAAAAAGTGCAATCGGCTCGTAGTTATTTAAAATATATTCCATACCCTTGCTCCCAATTTGCTTTATAATAATATTGATACGTTCAGTATAGCATCAAAAGAGAAAAAAATCAATGGAAATGGGCAAGATTTTTTTAGAACGCCTTTTTCGCTTTTTCATATACTGCAACTGAGGGAACAACTTCCCCGTACACTACAAAAAATGATAAGGAAGATAGATTATGGCATACTTCAATTGTTCTTCAAACTGTGCACAAAACAACAATACATGCTCGGGCAACTGCGGTTCGGTGGGCGGCAGCTCCGATACCGGCTGCTCCTGCGGGTGCGAAAACGTAGGGGGAAGCTCTGACAATAACTGCTCCTGCGGATGTAATGGCAATGTGGGTGGCAGCACCGACAATAACTGCTCTTGCGGGTGCGGCAACGTGGGCGGATGCTCCAATAATGGTTGCTCCTGCGGGTGCGGCGGCAGTGTGGGCGGTACAACTGACAGCACATGCGGCTGTGCAGAGAACGGCATGCACTGCTCGGAGGTTCTGCTGATTTTGGCAGTGGTGCTTATTTTGATCGTGCTGTTTGGATAATACAAGCAAAGAGCATACGGGGCAATACTTTTATCGCCGCGGATGCTCTTTCCTTTTTGTAAAGAATTCTAACATTAAACGCAAAAAAAACGGTCGTTTTTTTGCAAAAACACACCTTTTTTCACAAAACCCTTGCATTTTTCTCGTTTTTATGGTATGATAATAAAAGATATTTTTATCTATTTCCGATATCAGAAGAAAGGAGCCATAAAATGAAGAAACTGATCTGCAAGGTTGAATATGATACCGAAACCTCTGAACTGATTCTCAAGAAGGCTGTTGGCAACTTTGGCGACGCTGACGGTTATGAAGAGAGCCTCTATAAGACCGAAGGCGGAAAATTCTTCCTCTATGTAAACGGCGGTGAGGAATCTCCTTACGCTAAAGAGGATATCAAGCGCATGTCTGCTGCAAAGGCAGAAGAGTGGCTGGCTGCAAACGCTTAAGTATAAAACGCTTAGTATAAAAAAACGGAGATGCAAGGCATCTCCGTTTTTTTATACTCGTTATACTTTCGCCGCGTTTTCGATCACGGCGCATCCGCCGTAATCTCCAAGGGGTATGTCCTTTAAAAGACTGACGCACACAAAGCCCTGCGCACTTGCAAAGGCTTCGATCTTCTCGCCATCGGGGTGACAGTCAAGATCGCCGAAAAATAAGATTTGCTCACCGATCACCGTACCGGCACCGCCAATAAAGCCGTAGTCGTACCCCGCAAGGACAATGGATCCTGCTGTCAGCTCCAACACCGCACCACCCAGCGCCCTTGCGGCGCGGGCAATGCCTTTATCTGCCGTGATCAGATGCCCGCCAAAGGGCAAGGCAGAGCAACGGGCGTATCCCTGCTTTACAAACAGACAGGGATAGCGCTTGGCAAGGACTGTCGGGATACACCCTTCCCTTCCGATCAAATGCCCTCTATAGAGCAGTTGGTCAAAATGAATGTCGTTTGGATATGCCCCTGCTTCAAGGGGCAAGGGCACAACCGTTACGGGCAGGGCATCAAAGAGTGCGCGATGCTCGGCATAGTATTCTTCAAAGGTAAACAGCGTATCCCCATCGCAAAAACAAAGCAGATCGGGATGGGCGCACACGGGGGCGGGCAGTTTTTCATAAGGGGGCATGCGCACGGTCTGCCCGTATGCTTCAAGGGCAGAAAGCAGCTCCTTTGGCATTCTGCCGTCACAAAGCAAAAAAGGACGGTCTTTCGATCCATCCTTTTGTGTTTTTTTGCGGTTATGCACGCTCAACCTTACCGGAACGCAGGCAACGGGAGCAAACATATACAGTCTTATGTGTGCCGTTGTCAACGATCTTTACTTTTCTGATGTTGGGCTTAAAGGTTCTGTTGGTCTTACGGTTGGAGTGGGACACATTCAAACCGAAGGTTACGCCCTTTCCGCAGAGTTCACACTTTGCCATTTTTGAGACACCTCCATTTATAACTTCACTGGTAGTTTTACACTCACGCCGAACATTATATCACAGTTTTTCGTAAAATGCAATACCTTTTTAATTTTTTTCTTGTTTTTTCTTTTTGAAAAGGTCGCGGATCAGATCGGTCTTCCGCTCTTCGCCCTGATACAGCCGCTTGATATTGGCTCTGTGCAGCCAAGCAAGGAAGCAAGCATAGAATACCGAGCAGATCATCACCATGGGCACATCGGGATTGCCCATGTTGTGAACGGGGCTGAACTGCCAAATACTGTCCACCATTACGGGGATGAGCAGTCCTGCGATCACCGAACCCAGCGATACGTATTTTGTGCCCAAAACGATGATTACAAAGAACGCCATCAGTATCAGCAATGCCAGCGGCTCCAAAATCAGCATGCCGCCTGCCGCGCAGGCAACCGCCTTGCCGCCCTTAAACTTAAAGAAGATGGGGAATGCATGTCCGATCATACATCCTGCAAGTGCCAGATACCCTGCACCGTTTCCTGCCAAAAGCAGTCCAAACAGCGCACTAAGCATCGCCTTACCCGCATCACCCAGCAGGGTGAGGATGGCAGGCTTCTTTCCGTGCACACGCATCACGTTGGTCATACCCGCGTTACCCGAGCCGTGATTACGTACATCATCATTGCACATCTTTTTGGAAATGATCACACCAAAATTGATGCTTCCCATCAAATACGCCGCCACAAAGCAGATCACCAGCGTGACGGGATACATCACGGGGGGCAGTGTGGGGGTCGTCACATAGTATAACTTTCCGTCCGTTCCCTTTGCCACCGACTCCGTCCAGGTGCCAAACGCCTTTGTCACCAGTCCTCCCTTTTCACAAAGGGAAATGTAGCCGTTTACGATCTTACCAATGCCGGTGGGCTCCGGCTGTCTGATCGGTTCTTCCTTTGAGGTCTGAGAAGCACTCTCTTCCTCGGGGGATACCGCCGCGCTTTCATCGCTAACGGCACCGGAGGTCTCCTGCGACGTTTGCGCAAAAGAACCAAGGGAAAGCCCCAAAATCAGCACCAGCACTAAAAACAGCGCCGCAATACTCTTTCTTTTCATTTCTTCACCATTTCTTTTTCTTTCTTCATTCCTTACCGACTATCCTTCTGCATTATCACCCTTTTGGCGGATGATCAGCCGAATGGGCGTTCCCTTAAAGCCAAAGGTCTCTCTCAGTCGGTTCTCGATATAGCGTCTATAGGAAAAATGGAACAGCTCGCTGTTGTTGCAGAAGATCACAAACTGGGGCGGTCTCGTTTCCACCTGGGTCATGTAATACAGCTTCAAATATCTGCCCTTGTCGGAGGGAGGCTGTACTCTTGCCACCGCGTCTGCCAGCAGGTCATTGAGCATACCGGTGGTGACACGCATAGCGTTTTGCATATTCACATAATTGATCAGCTCGTAAAGCTTCTCCACCCGCAGACCCGTCTTTGCCGACAGGAAAATGACAGGTGCATAATCCATATATGCAAAATGGCGGTACACTTCCTTGGTAAACTCATTGACGGTGTTGTTATCCTTTTCAATGAGGTCCCATTTATTGATGACGAAAATGCTTGCCTTGCCCGCCTCGTGTGCCAAGCCCGCAATCTTCTCGTCCTGCTCAGTCACGCCCTGCTCAGCGTCGATCATAATCAGGCACACCTGCGCCCGTTCCACCGCCATCTTGGCGCGCAGAACGCTGAATTTCTCCACGCGGTCCTCCACCTTGCTCTGGCGTCTGATACCTGCCGTATCAATGAACACGTATTTTCCGTATTCGTTTTCCTTTTTGGTATCCACCGCATCTCTGGTGGTACCCGCAATGTTGGAAACGATCAAGCGGTCCTCACCGAGGATCCTGTTGATGATGGAGCTCTTTCCGGCATTGGGCTTACCGATCACCGCCACCTTGATCCACTCATCATCGTCATTTTCCTCTTCGCTCTCGGGCAACAGCTCCACGATCCGGTCAAGCAGGTCACCGGTTCCGCTTCCGTGTACTGCGGAAAGGGCGATCAACTCTTCGTCAAATCCCAGCTCGTAAAATTCATAAAACTCGGGCGGTGCGGCGCCCACGCCGTCCACCTTGTTGACTGCAGGGATCACCGGCTTGCCGCTCTTTTGCAGCATACGCGCCACTTCCCTGTCGTCTGCCGTCACGCCCACCGTTACGTCGGTGATAAACACCACCACGTCTGCCATTTCAATGGCGAGCTCGGTCTGCAGACGCATATACTTAAAGATGGGGTCATCGGTCTTGGGCTCAATACCGCCGGTATCCACCATCATAAATTCTTTCCCATTCCACGAGGTCTCGTAGTAGATACGGTCTCTCGTTACACCGGGGGTATCTTCCACAATGGCGATCCGTTCCCCTGCAATCTTATTAAACAGCGTACTTTTTCCCACATTGGGTCTTCCCACAATTGCCACTACAGGATGTGCCATTTTATACCTCCTTTTTTCCGCGCATTGCACGCTTTCTATCTCTTTTCTCTTACTCGTCCGTCAGCAGTGCACGCACAAAGCTTGCTCCGTCTGTTTCGCTGTACACCACGGGTGTGCCCAGCTTTTCTTCAAACTCTTCTTTTGATACCCCGTCAAGGAACAGATCGCCCGTTGCCCGCAGCATCACCGAGGGAAGCACCAGCTTTTCGCCAAGCTCCTTCCCCTCCAGCTGAGAGAGCAGATCGCAGGCACAAACAAGGCCCGCCACCGTTACATTCTCTCCGAAGAACTCATTTTTGATCTTATACACCCGAATGGTTGTATTATAACATATTTTTTCAATTTTTGCAACAAGTTTACAGATATATTCATACGCCGCCGCGCCCGTTGCCACCGAAAGCGTACGTTTTTTTCCAATATCATAATCCTCTTGCAGATAAGGCAGCTCCTCTTCAAGCTCTGCTTGCATAGAGGTCATCATGCCCACGCCGTTTTCAATTTGAGGATAGCCGTCGTAATACTCTTCGCCCGGCAGGTCTCTGCCCGCGCGCACATACACCTCGTCTGCAACGTAAAACATACGAACGCCATGCTTTTTTAAGCACTCGTCCCCAAAGGCGTTCACTTGATCGATGAGTGCTGCCGCATCATCGGCATTAAAGGGCTCCAAGGGGTAAAGACCTTCTCGGTGCATCGTTAAGCCTGCAGGCACCACCGAAACGCTGTCCACTTGTGGGTAAAAGGCTTCTAAATCGCGCATGGAGCGGCTCAGTTCCTCTTGATCGTTGATGCCCTTGCAGATCACCAACTGGCAGTTCATCTGCACACCGCCCGCCGCAAGACGGCGCATCTGCTCTAAAATTTTGCCCGCAAAGCGGTTTTTCATCATCATCACCCGCAGCTCGGGATTGGTGGTATGCACCGAAACATTGACCGGGGTAATGTGCATTTCAATGATCCTGTCAAGATCGGCATCGGACATATTGGTCAGCGTTACATAGTTGCCCTGCAAAAAGGACAGTCTTGAGTCGTCATCCTTAAAGTATAAGGGCTCCCTCATCCCGCAGGGAAGCTGATCTATAAAGCAGAAAATGCACTTGTTTCTGCAAGAACGCTTTTCGTCCATCAAAAAGGTGGCAAACTCTAACCCCGGATCCTCGTATTCCTCTTTTTGAATGGTCACTTCATAAATATCGGGACCCCTGTGCAGCTTCAGCCTTACCCTTTTTTCGGTCACGTAAAAACGGTAGTCCAGCACATCGGCAATGGGATGCCCGTTAATTTCAAGAAGCCAGTCCCCCGGCAAAATGCCCGCTTTGCTTGCAGGCGAGCCTTTTTCAACGCCAATGATCTCTGCCATTTTTACGCTCTCCTCTCTGCTTTTCTTGGTGATGCGGAAAAAACGGGGCGGAAAAACTCCGCCCCGTTTTCAAAAAAACATTAGTCTTCGGTCTTTTCGACAATCGTCTTGCCTTTGTAAGAACCGCAAGCAGAGCAAACTCTGTGATACAGGTTGTACTCACCGCACTTGGGGCACTTTACGATCTCGGGCTTCTCCAGCTTCCAAACACTGGATCTTCTCTTATTCTGTCTGGCACTGGAAACTTTTCTCTTCGGTACTGCCATGGTGAACCTCCGTTATTTTAGTTTTTTTATTTATATCTCAATTATTTTTTGACAAAAATTTTGCAAGACCCGCAAGCCGTGGGTCGATCTCCTTCTTGTTGCAGGAGCAGGGACCTTCGTTGAGATCCTTTCCGCAATGCTGACAAAGTCCCTTGCATTCTTCACTGCACAGGTTCTTCGTGGGGAAATCCAAGATCAACGCTTCGGTTAGGGGTTCGTCCAAATCAAGCATCCGATCCTCGGCAATCAGGTAATCGTCCCGATCCTCATTTTCAAGAGTGCCTGAAAGGGCTACGGTCTTTTGAAAAGGCAGAGAAAACGTTTTGGTGATGGGTGCAAGACACCGATCGCAAACCGTTTCGTATGTGAGATCTGCCACTGCCGACAGGGCTATATAACCGGCTCTGTTTATAATCGTGCCAAGAACACGCACCGGTTTCGGGAAGGTGACACCGGGAAAATCCTCCTGGATCGTGAGTGGGTAATCCAGCTTCAGTTCATCGGTCTCGCCGCCTAAGATCGGGGACAAATCAATCTTCATGTAACACCTTTACTCTGTTTTTCGCAAAATGACACACGTAGTATTATATCATTATTTTCCCATTTGTCAATACCTAATTTGGATTTTTTCAAGTTTTTTTAAAGTAGAAACGGAAGTTTTTTAAAGCTGTTCCCGCAAAAGCGCCATGATCTTTTTTTCTTCTCTTGACACCTTTACCTGGGAGATACCGAGGATCCTGCCCGTCTGCTCCTGGGAGAGCTCCTTATAGTAGCGCAGCATGACGATCTGACGGTGTAGCTGGCACAGCTCCCCCACCGCTTGGCGCAGTGCCAAGCGGTCGGTGAGCTTTTCGATCTCACTTTCCTTATCGGGCAGAAGGTCAATAAGCTGTCCCTCCTCTTCCCTGCCCACGCTCTCGTAGATCGAGCGCACGGGGCTGACCGCCTCCAGCGCCTCCATGATCTCCTGCTCTGTAAGCCCGCAACGCTCTGCCAGCTCGGAAACGCGGGGCTCTCTGCCCATTTGCGCCAAAAACTGCTCCCGCTCTTTCATCACGTCGCTTCCGTTTTTGCGCAGTGTTCTTGAAACCTTAATGGGTCCGTCATCCCGCAGATGCCGTCTGATCTCTCCTGCGATCAACGGCACGGCGTAGGTGGAAAAGGCTGTCCCATAGGAGAAATCAAAGCTTTTTGCCGCCTTGATCATTCCGATGGCACCGATCTGCACCAGATCCTCATATTCCGTGCCTCTGCCGCGAAAGCGCAGAGCCACACTGCGCACCAGTCCCATGTTTTCCTTTGTCAGCTCCTCCAGCGCCTGCTCTTCTCCCTTGCCGATGCGCTCCAGCAACAGCATATTGTTTTCTGTGTCCGCCACGATCTCTTCCCTTCGTCATGAAAGCTTTTTCACAAGCGTCACGGTGGTGCCCTTGCCCACCCCGGTTTTCACCTTCATCTGATCGGTAAAGCTTTCCATAATGGCAAAGCCCATACCGCCCCGCTCGCCTGAGGTGTCGGTGGTATAAAGGGGCTCGCGGCACTTTTCGGGATCAGCCATTCCGCACCCCTTATCCTTGATGCGAATGACCACCTTTCTGCCTGCAAAGCACCGTACGCTTATGTAGATCTGTCCCCCGGACATGCCCTTATAGCCGTGCACCACGCAGTTGGTCACCGCCTCCGATACCGCCGTTCTCAAATCTGCCAGCTCTGTGACGGTGGGGTCAAAGCGTAACAGAAATGCCGAAACACACTGACGTGCAAAGCCCTCGTTTTCCGAAAGAGCAGGCAGGGTCAGTTCAAATTGATTTTCTGCTTTGATCATCTATCTCTACTCCTTTCCGCTTATCCGCAATTTTTATTGGTCTTGACCACGGGAATCAGCCTGTCCACACCCGCAAGCTTTAGTATTTTTTCAATTTCGGGGGTGGGATCCTCGATCTTCAAGCTCCCCTGCAGGTCTCTGATCTTGGTATAGCGCCCCAAGATCAACCCCAGCCCCGAGCTATCCATAAAATCAATGCCGTCCAATGCCATGATCACGTTTTTGGGACGAAAAAAATAGATATCCCGATCCATTTGCTCCCGCACCAGCGGAGCGGAGTGGTGGTCAATTTCTCCCGTCAATCTGAAATATAGGATATTGTTGCAATACTCACTGTGTACCTTTGCCTGTTCCATCTCAAACTCCTTTCCCAACGCCGCACCTGCATCCGCCGTGTTCCACGACTTTCCGGCGCGTTTTCGTTTTAAAAAATAAAAAGCGGTACCATCCTTCAATTAGGATGATACCGCTTTTCTTATGAAAATTTTGTCAAAAGAAGCAACCGCTTTCTTTATTTTTTGAAATATGCTTACATTTTTGCAATGGCATCTTCCAGCTGAGAAAGTGTTTCCTTATACTTTGCCAGCTTTGCCTTTTCACCCTCTACCACAGCGGCGGGGGCTTTTGCAAGGAAGCCTTGGTTGGAAAGCTTGCCTTCAAGGCGGGCGATCTCTCCCTGTACCTTCTTCACTTCTCCCGCAAGTCTTGCCTTTTCCTTTTCAAGATCCACAAGGTCGCCCATGGGGATAAAGGCGGTGGCACCGCCTGCCACGATCTGCACGGCAGAGCGATCCTCAACCTCGCTGCAGTAGGTCACGGCAGAGGCAGACGCCAGCTTTTCAAAGAACTTGGCAGTCTTTTCGTTATACACGTCCCCTCTTTCGGACACCACATAAAGCTGAGCCTTCTTGGAGGGAGGCACGTTCATTTCCGCTCTGCGGTTACGAATGGCACGGATGAGGTCGATGAGCTTTTCCATTCTCTCCTCGTCCTCGGGGAAGGAAAGGCTTTCGGTGTAAGCGGGATAGGACGAGATCATAATGCTCTCGGCGTCCTCGCCCTTCAGGGTGGGCAGGCTTGCAAAGATCTCCTCGGTGATGAAGGGCATATAGGGGTGCAGCAGCTTCATGATGCCGATGAGCACATAGCCGATGGTGTTCTGTGCAACCAGGTTAGACTTGCTTCCCTTGTCTGCAAATCTGGGCTTTAACAGCTCGATATACCAGTCGCAGAATTCACTCCAAACAAAGTCATAAAGCTTTGCAGGAGCAATACCCAGCTCGTAGTGGTCAAGGTTCTCGCACACTTCCTTGGTCACGGTGTTGAGGCGCGAAAGGATCCACTTGTCTTCGATCTCTAAATCCTCGGTAGCTGGCAGAGCAATTTCTTCAAGCTCTAAGTTCATGAGCACAAAGCGCGCCGCGTTCCAGATCTTGTTGTTGAAGTTTCTTGCCGCCTCGATCTTCTCGTCGGAGAAGCGCATATCGTTTCCGGGGCTGTTACCGGTGGCAAGGGCAAAGCGCAGAGCGTCTGCACCGTACTTGTCGATGATCTCCAGGGGGTCAATGCCGTTGCCCAGGGACTTGGACATTTTTCTACCCTGCGCGTCTCTGACAAGACCGTGGATGAAGACCGTTTCAAAGGGGCGCTCGTTCATCATCTCCATGCCCATCACGATCATTCTGGAAACCCAGAAGGGGATGATGTCATAGCCGGTGACCAAAGTGGAGGTGGGGTAATAGTAGCCCAGTTCCTCGGTCTTTTCGGGCCAGCCCAGCGTGGAGAAGGGCCAAAGAGCAGAGGAGAACCAGGTATCCAGCACGTCGGATTCCTGTCTCATTTCCTTGCCGCAGCAGGGGCAGTTTACACTGCTCTCTCTTGAAACCTCCATCTTGCCGCAGTCGTCGCAGTAGAAGGCGGGAATGCGGTGTCCCCACCAAAGCTGACGGGAGATACACCAGTCGCGGATGTTGTTCATCCAGTGCAGATAAATTTTAGAGAAGCGCTCGGGCTCAAAACGGATCTCGCCCTTTTCAACCACCTCGATGGCTTTCTTGGCAAGAGGCTCCATCTTCACGAACCACTGGTCGGAGGTCATGGGCTCCACGGTGGTACCGCAACGGTAGCACACGCCTACATTGTGGGCGTAGTCCTCCACCTTTACAAGGTAACCCTGCTCCTTCAAGTCCTCTACGATCGCCTTTCTTGCGGTGTAGCGATCCATACCCGAATATCTGCCGTAGCCCTCCACGATGGTGGCGTCATCGGTCATCACCTTGATCTGCTCAAGATTGTGTCTTTCGCCCACCATAAAGTCGTTGGGGTCATGGGCGGGGGTGATCTTCACACAACCCGTTCCAAAGTCCTTTTCCACATATTCATCGGCAACCACGGGGATCTCTCTGCCCACTAAAGGCAGAACCAGCATCTTGCCCACAAGATCAGCGTAGCGCTCGTCCTCGGGGTGTACTGCCACGGCGGTGTCACCGAGCATTGTCTCAGGACGTGTGGTGGCAACCTGCAAATAGCGTCCCTCTTCGCCCTTTACGGGATAGTTGATGTGCCAGAATGCGCCCTTCTGCTCCTCATAAGATACTTCTGCATCGGAAAGGGCGGTTAAACAATTGGGGCACCAGTTGATAATGCGGTAGCCTCTGTAAATGAGACCCTTTTCATAAAGGGAGCAGAAGGTCTCCTTTACTGCCTTGGAGCAGCCCTCGTCCATGGTGAAGCGCTCTCTTGACCAGTCGCAGGAGGAACCAAGCTTCTTTAACTGATTGATGATGCGGCTGCCGTACTGTCCCTTCCAGTTCCACACTATTTCAAGGAAGGCTTCTCTGCCAAGATCGTAGCGGGAAAGACCCTCGGTCTTTCTAAGATGCTCCTCCACCTTGATCTGGGTGGCAATGCCCGCATGGTCGGTGCCGGGCAGCCACAGGGTATTGTAGCCCTGCATTCTCTTGTAACGGATGAGGATGTCCTGCAGGGTCTCGTCAAGGGCGTGACCCATGTGAAGCTGTCCTGTAACATTGGGCGGGGGGATGACGATGGTGTAGGGCTTGCCGCCGTTTTTCACCTGGGGGGTGAAATAGCCCTTTTCGCACCAATTTGCATAAAGACGATCCTCAATTTGCGAAGGATCGTAGGTCTTTTCAAGTTCTTTTCTCATGATCTATCATTTCCTTTCGGTAAATTTACAAAATAAAAAAAGCCCCGGAGTCCCACAACACAGGACGCCGAAGGCGCGGTACCACCTGCATTCCCCAAGGCGCGCAAAACGCACGCTCAAAGGGCGCTTTAAGGGCTGTAACGGGCACACCCGTCGGGCTCTACCAAAGCACAAAACAAAGCGTGCTCCTTCCTCCCGAAGACTCCGAGACGACTTCTTCGCCCCATCGCAGGACCTCTCACCCTCCGTCCCTCTCTTTGCCGATGGCTAAACGAATACTACTTCTCTTCAACATCCTTTACATTATAGCACAAAAATCTCCTTTTTGTCAAGTACCTGCGCCATCTTTTCAAAAAAGAAGAAAAATTGTCTTTTTTGAAAAGCGTGCAAAAAAGAAAAAGCAATTTTTGTCTTGTTTTCCCGAGAATATGGCTTGTAATATTTTGGGGGCACATAGTATAATGAGGATGAAAAGTTTTACTTCAAATTCTTTGTCTTTTCAGAGATGTGCCCCTAAAAAGGGGCTTTTTGAAAGGCAACGAGAGAAAGGAACCGTCAAAATGAGAAAACACATTCTTTTAAAGCGTGCTATCAGCTTTTCGCTATGCGCAATTTTTGTCCTTTCCGCTTTTGCGGGATGCAGCAGCAAAAAGAGCACTGAAGAACCGAGCACTCCCTCCTCCCCTGCTCCCCAATCTCCGTCCTCGGAGCTGGTGGAGTCCTCCGGGGAAAATAGCGGCATCAACACCGACAAGGTGGATGCCCCCGTCACCACCTTCAGTGATGATGAGACATTTGTAAAAATGACCGATATCGAGCTTTCCCGCTATGCGGGCGCTGAGGGCATGGTGCTTCTTGAAAACAGCAAAAACATCCTTCCTCTAACAAAGAGCGACACCGTTGCCCTCTTTGGCGAAGCACAGATCAACTTCATCAAGGGCGGCACGGGCAGTGGCGATGTCAACGCGCTGTACATCGTCAACGCGCTGGAGGGTCTGCGCAACAAGGAGAAGGAGGGCAAAATAAAAATCTATGCCCCTCTTGCAGAAAAATATGAAGAAAAGGCAACTTACAGCCCCAAAACCGACGAGGTAGCAAAGATCGCCAAGGAAGCAAACAAAGCGGTCGTCTTCATTTCCAGAAACTCGGGTGAAAATATCGACGTCACCGAAACGAAATACTACCTCTCCTCCACCGAAAAGATGTTGCTTGACAAGGTCTGCAAGGCGGGCTTTCAGGGCGTGACGGTGGTGCTGAACATCGGCACGGTAATGGACACCTCCTTCCTCAAAGACTACCCCGCCATCGACTCACTGCTTATTGCATGGCAGCCCGGTATGGAGGGCGGTAACGCACTGGCGGATGTGCTGGTGGGCGATGTGAATCCCTCGGGTAAGCTGTCCGATACCATGGCATCCTCCTACAAAGACTATCCCTCTGCCTCCACCTTCAATTCAAGCAGTGTATACGCCACCTACGGCGAGGATATTTACGTAGGATACCGCTATTTTGAAACCTTTGATCCCGAATACAAAAAGGTCAACTATTCCTTCGGCTACGGTCTTTCCTATACCACCTTTGAGGTAGGAGAACCTTCCGTCAAGTGCGATGGCACTTATATTGAAGTTACCGTAAAGGTGACAAATACCGGCTCTGTTCCCGGTATGGAGGTAGTGCAGACCTACTACAGCGCCCCCCAGGGCAAGCTGGGTGCACCCGGCAAGGTGCTGGCGGCATTTGCCAAGACCAAATTATTAGCCCCCGGAGAAAGCCAGACCGTTAAAATGACCTTTGCCGTCACCGACATGGCACGCTTTGATGATGTGGGCAAGATCAAGCAGTACGCTTGGCTGATGGAAGCGGGCACCTACGGGCTATACGTGGGCAATTCCATTAAAAACGCCGGTGAGCGGGGCGTTTGCTACACCTACGAATTAAAGGAAGATACGATCACTCTTCAGCTCACCGACCTGCTCTCGGAGGTGACCTTGAAGGGACGCTTAACCTCAAACGGCAGCTATGAAGAGGTTTACACCGGCCCCATCTCCATTGCCCTGCCCGAAGGAAAGACCATCGTTTCCGCTTGCGATTATCTGGTACAGTATAATCAGACCCAGCTTGATGCCAGCCCCAAGGGCGATGTATACGGCATGAGCGAAACGGGCGGACAATCACTGATCTACACCTTTACCCCCAAAAAGGCAGGCACCTACACCTTGACCTTGGGCTATGCGCTTATCGGTAACAAGACCACAGAGGATGCCTTCATTGTAACCGTAAACGGCACGAAAGCCAAGGAAACGCCCGATCTTGTGGGAACGGGCGGAAAATTCAAGGTAGGCTATACCGATGCCATCACCTTGAAGCTCGAAGAGGGCGTGAACAAGGTAGAGGTGAAGATCGACAGCAAGGTAAAGGAAACACTGCTTCTCTGCACCCTGACCCTTGACGACAGCTCGGGCAAGGGCACCACCAGCCT
The DNA here is from genome assembly GCA_017452335.1 of Clostridia bacterium. GTDB lineage: Bacteria > Bacillota > Clostridia > Oscillospirales > CAG-272 > UBA11512. Next base: position 5,996 of record JAFTMP010000087.1, on the reverse strand, counting down.
GCTGGCAACTCCCCAGAAGGTGGTGGATCCCAAAGAAGAAATGAGTTTCCTTGAGGTTTACGAGGATCCCTCCAAATTGGATGAATTTATCGACACCTTATCTCCCTCCGAAATGATCTATCTGCTCTGCGGTCATGCCCCCAACGTGGGTCACGGCGACGGCTCTCTTGCAGGACTCACTGCAAAGGACGTGCCCTTTGTAGATACCTCCGATGGACCTGCGGGACTGGACCTTTCGGTAAAGCAGGTGGCTTGGCCCATTGAAACGGCTCTTTCCTGCACCTGGAACACCCAACTGATCTATCAAGTGGGTCAAAAGGTGGGCGAGGAATGCTATACGGCAGGCGTTGACATTTGGCTTGCCCCCGGCATTAACATTCACAGAGACCCTCTGGGCGGCAGAAACTTTGAGTATTTCTCGGAAGACCCCCTGCTCACCGGTAAGATGGCATCTGCCATTACCCAGGGTGTGCAGTCTGTGAAGGGTGCAGGCGTAATGATCAAGCATCTTTACGCCAACAGCCGTGAGTCGGGCAGAGTGGACGGTGACAGCCACATCAGCCTGCGCGCCGCAAGAGAAGTATACTTGAAAGCATTTGAAATTTGCATCAAGGAAGCCGATCCTTGGTCTGTAATGACCACCTACAACACCTCCAACGGCACCTTTAACTCGGAAAACAAGGACCTGCTCACAGGCATCCTGCGGGATGAATGGGGCTTTAAGGGCTTTGTTTGCACCGACTGGGGCGCACACTCCCAGCAGTTTAGAGAAATCGCGGCAGGAAACGATGCCAAGATGAGCTGGGGCTATCCCGAATCTACCCTGGCGGCATACAGAGCAGGCGCCCTTTCCCATGAGGCTCTGCGGGCAAGCGCCAAGAGAATGCTTGAAATTGCGCTAAAGAGCGGATCGCTGGAGCGCGCGCTCAACCCCGTTATTCCTGTACACACCGTCCTTGCAGACGCCACCACACGCATCAAGGCAGCAGAGCTTGCCACACGCTCCGAGGGCATCGGCTTTGAAGAATGCCTTGACGAGGACGGCGGTATCATTCCCAACTACACCCAGGACGGCAAGTCCGTCACCTATCAAGTGGATGTGCAAAAAGCCGATACCTATCAGTTTGTCTTCCGTGTGGCATCGGAAAACCGCAACTCCATGATCAGAGTACTGGTTGACGGAGAGCAGGTGGGCGTATTCCGCTGGCTGGAAGGAAGCGGCGGATGGCAGACTTGGGTAACCGAGAAGCCTGCCGTGAAGGCAAGGTTAACTAAGGGCGAGCACACCATTGAATTTGTCTTCGGCACGGCAATGAATGTCAACTGGTTTGAGTTGGTTCCCCAATAAAAAACGTAATCATCTTTCATAATCAACATAATCAAAACCCGAAGCAGTCCAACCGACCGCTTCGGGTTTTCTTATAGGATCTGTATCTCAATTGCCGCAACGCCGTTGCACGCTTCTTGCTCTTGCCCATAAATACCACGCATTTCATGAGCGATCTGCTCGGGTGTGTACGCAGGAAAGCCCAGTGCCGCAGGCTCAAACGCCTTTGCCAGCTCTAAAAAAGAGGGGTATACCGATACCGCCTGCACGCGGACACCAAAAGAGGGGGAAGGCTTTTCTTGATGGGAAAAGACGATGCGATCGCCTGCCTTAATTTTCCTTCTCTTTTCATCCCACAGCCGCATCTCTACCGTTTTGCGCCCGTCCCGCACCGCTTCAAAAAAGGGGCTCTTCAAGCGCATTTCATGAACGATCCCTTGCTCCATACTTAAGACCATAGCTTTCGCCTTGCGAAAGCTTTCCTTTCTTGGGGAATTGGGGCTGGTTTTGCTCCGCAAAATCAATGGCAAGCGCCATCGAAAGCCACAAAACCGCGTTTGAAAGATCTATCTTTCAAACTTTGCTCCTTTGCGCGCCTTAAAGAGCAAACGCTGATAAAAATTCGGTGATATACCCTGCCAGCTCTTCATCAATATACTCAAACGCCTCTTCTTCGATCTCCTCCGGAATACCGAAAAAGGGTTCTGCAATAGAGCCTGCCATGGCGGCGATGGTATCGGAGTCCCCGCCCAGCGAAACGGCGTTGCGCACGGCGTCCTCGTAGCTTTCCGCCTCAAGGAAACAGACGATCGCTTGGGGCACACTTCCCTGGCAGGTCACGTCAAAACGGTAGGTGGAACGGATCTCGTCCAGAGTAAAATCCAGTTTATAGTAGTGTGCTTCGGTGTAGGCTTTAATCTCTTCCTTGCTTTTGCCCGTGCGCGCCATAAAGACTGCCGCCGCCACTGCCTGTGCCCCCTTGATGCCCTCGGGATGATCGTGGCTGACCTCAGCACTCCACTGTGCCAGCTCTTCCACTCGCTCAAGGGTCTTGGTCGCATACGCAACGGGCGAAACACGCATAGCAGAGCCGTTTCCAAAGCTGCCGTAGGGTTTGGGGTCCTTTTCCCTTAAAAACCAATAAAACTTTGCGCCGTATCCCGCATCGGGATAGGTCTGCCCCAGCTCCTTCATGTGCGCAACCAAATTTTCTTGAAATGCTTCCCGATCCTCCAGCGCCCCGTCAAGACAGGCAAGCGCCACCGCCGCTGTCATCACGCTGTCGTCTGTGGGACGGCAACCGCCCACAAAAAGAGGAAAGATTTTACTCTTTCCCGATGAAAATTCATAGGGAGAGCCTATGATGTCTCCAATAATTGCCCCCAGCATTCTTCCTTCATCCTTTCTCTTCTTGTTGTAGTTTTATGATATCTTCTTTTGCTTAAAATGTCAAGAGGCAAAAAATCGGGAGCGTTTTTGCGCTCCCGAAAAATTTATTCCACAACAACTGTGCCGTCTTCCTTCACGGTGATGCTCATGCCGTCCTTCACGTAGTCAAGGAACTCCGCTCCAAGACAGTCGATAACGGGCATGGAAACCTCATCAAGCCAAACGCTGGCAAGCACCGAGCCTGCCGCCGCAAGGGAGTCGATGTGCTCGGAGAAGAGCAGACAAGCGGGCTGTCTTTTCATAGCGCAGGCGCAGTAAAGCACTAAGCCGCCGGTGGTAGAACCAATGGTCATGGGCAGGCAGAGCGCCTTGCCCAGCATCTGCTTGCCGTAAAGATCGGGGTTGTTCTGGTCGCCGCAGGTGGCTTTCTTATCACCGAACTGCAGTGCCTTTTGGAAGGATGCCAGGGTATTTAAGCCGCCGTGGGAAACAAGAGCGGGGGCTGTTACGCACCCGGGCGCAACAACTCTTCCTTTGAATTCTTTCATGCCTTGTTCCCTCCTTCGGTGATTTTTACAAGGATCTCTTCCTCGGTATAATATCTGGATGTGGTGTAGGTGCGCAGCTTGTTGGAGCAGGTGATCACCGGCATCTTGGCGCACAGGGGGTTGTTCATATACATCAAGGGACAGATGGAAGATAAGATCACGCCTGTTTTTTCAAGTCTTGCGGCGTATTCGCTCTTATCAAACTCTGCCTTCACTGCGGGAGGCGTGGTAAACACAGTGGGAATGAGCACCTTCTTGTTTCCTGCCTTTTTTAGTCCCGCTTCCACCTTCTTTGTCCAGTCAATAAGCTGTTGCATACTTAAATGGGGACATCCCACAAAGCAAAGCTTGGGCTGTGCATCGGGATTTTTCCAAATTACGGGATAGTTTGCCTTTACTCTTTCAAGCTCGGCGTCGTCGATCACGTAGACCTTGGCATTTTCTTTAACGAGGGCTCTGCCCTGCTCCTTTGCCTCGGGGGTCAAGTTTTCGATGTGGTAAAGCCCCACCGCGCCGTTTGAAGCGGTAGCGGCACCGAAATCCTTTAAGTATGCGCATACCTCGTCGGTCAGCTCTTCTCCAAGCCATCCGTTCATGCCTTCAATAAAGGGAACGTCTTCCATGACCTTCATGCCGATGGCAGAGCCGAGGAGCTGTGCCTCGGGCTTTTTGGTGGTGTTGACCTTGATGATCCAAGTTGCCTTGCGTCCTTCATCGGTCACCAGACCGAAATGGGGTACATAGCCCGCGATGGAGCCCATAATGTCCATAATGCCCGAGTTGCGGTTGCAACGGGCACCCAGCACCGAGTTGGCGTAAACCACCGCAGAGGATTCTGCCCAAGAGAGCACATCGCCCTTGCCCGGCTTATTGCCCACTTCATCAAGATAGCAGGCGCAGGTGAAGGCGTCATCACCCATGAGACCCAGCTGCTTTAACTGCTTTTCATAGCTTTCCTGGGTGGAATACATAAAGTTGTTAAAGATGAACTTCTGCAGGAAATTTGCGGGAACATTGGGGTCAAGGGGACGGGGGTCCACCGAGAACTGCTGTTCGGAAATGGCACCCGCATCAATGAGCTTTTGCATCAGATCAAAAACGGGGGTCATCATCTTTAACCCGAAGGAGGTGACCAGATGATTGTATTTAGAGGTAACGGGCACCAGCTTGTCAGCTTCAAAGGTCTCGCCGTACATCACCAGCGTTTTCATCACCTTTGCCTTGACTTCGCCCTGCGCGCCATCCAGAATGGCTTGCTGTTCTTTGGTTAAGATCATATTCGTTCTTCCTTTCTTAAAGCTTCATTGCCACATCCCATGCGCCCCAAATAACGGTACGCAGGTTTCCGACCTTTTGCGCGTCACCGATGATATGCACATGCTTGCTCTTTTCTGTAAGAGGTGCGGGACGGTAGCCTGTGGAGAGAATCACGGTGTCTGCCTCGATCTCAAAGGTCTTTCCCTCCTTGTCGGCAACCACCACACCTCTGTCGGTGATCTCCTTCAGTGCCGTTTCAAGATGCACAGGCACCTTGTTTGCCTTGAAGAAGTCACGAAGGAAGCTGGTGTTGGCAAGGCAAATGCCCTTGGTGGTAATGAGGTCATCCTGCATTTCCACAATGGTAGGCTCCTTGCCCTGCAGGTAGAGGTCATAAGCGATCTCGCATCCGGTAAGGCCTCCACCAACGATGACCACCTTCTTGCCTGCCTTGGAGTTATCCAACAGGTAGTCAATGGCTTCCACGCTCTTTTCCACACCCTTCACGGGAATGCGGTTTGCCTTTGCACCCGTTGCCACGATGATCTCGTCGGCATCCAAGGTCTTTATATCCTTAATTTCGGTATTGAGCTTGACATCAATGGGATATTTGGTCAGCTCACGTCTATACCATGCGATCAAGTCTCTGTCCTTTTCCTTAAAGGAGGGAGCCGCCGCCGCAATAAAGACGCCGCCAAGCTGTCCGCTCTTTTCATAAAGAGTCACGGTGTGTCCTCTCTTGGCTAAGAGGATGGCTGACTCCATACCGCCAATACCGCCGCCGATGACGGCGATCTTCTTTTTGGTTTTGGCAGGCGCTACCTTATATTTGGTGGACTGCATGGTTTCGGGGTTGATGGCACAGCGGGCAAGACCCATGGTGTCGGTCAGATCCTGGGTATTGGCATGGCCCTTGGAGGAGGAGAAATTGAAGCAGCCGCTATGACAGCAGATGCAGGGACGGATGTCCTCCAGGCGGTCTTCAATAAGCTTGGTGATCCACTGGGGGTCTGCAAGGAACTGACGGGCAAGACCCACCGCGTCAATGCGTCCTTCGGCAACTGCCTGAGCCCCCACGTCGGGCTCCATTCTGCCCGCGCACACCACGGGAATATCTACAAATTTCTTGATATGGGAAACATCCTCTAAGTTGCAGTTTTGAGGCATATACATGGGGGGATGGGACCAGTACCAGCTATCATAGGTGCCGTTGTCGGCGTTGAGCATATCGTAGCCCGCATCCTGCAGGTACTTTGCCGCCTTCTCCGATTCTGCCATGTTGCGTCCCACCTCGGTGTACTGTTCACCGGGTACGGCACCTTCTCTGAAGCCCTTGACCTTAGACTCCACGGAATAGCGCAGGGACACAGGGAAATTGGCACCGCAACGCTCCTTAATGGCTTTCACGATCTCCACAGGGAACCGGTAGCGGTTTTCAAAGCTTCCGCCGTAGTCGTCGGTACGGTGGTTGGTCC
>JAFTMP010000086.1 GCA_017452335.1 Clostridia bacterium | reverse complement strand
CGCACCAAAAAAAGATGCGGAAGGACCGCTTGATATCGGTGCTTCCGCATCTTTATTAAAAAAGGTGATTATTTGATGTCGTTTTCGTACTTCTCAACCATCTTCTTCACCATCTGACCGCCGACAGATCCTGCCTGGCGGGAGGTGAGGTCACCGTTGTAGCCCTGCTTGAGGTTTACGCCTACTTCGCTTGCGGCTTCCATCTTAAACTTGTTCAGTGCTTCCTTTGCTTCGGGAACCAGCTTCTGATTCTTACTCATTGTATTTCTCCTATACTGCATCAATGATGCTTGTTTTCATCTGATCTATTTTATCGAACGGAAGCGATACCCGAAAAGAAAAGTCAAGCAGAAAAACGGACTTGTTTTTTCTTCATCGGCGATCTCTCTTGCCGTTCTGTGTTTAGTATAGACAGTGATTGGCGAAGTATTTATGGAAGTTTTTTGAAATTTTATGTTGAACGCTGCCCGTTTATTTATCGTATGCCCCGTGATCGTTTTCCGCCGCTAAAAAGGGCGGGTACATCATAATTGCGTCGTTGGCAACGATAAACTCCTCTTTTAAAAACCGTCCCTGCAGATCGAAGGTCTTGCGGTAAAGCTCGTTATGACGGCTGTATCCGCCCCAAAATTCTGCACGCATTTCATGATTTTTTTCATGGATCTCGTAATAGCAGGCGGGCGGCACATCGGACATCCAAGCGCCCGTTAAATATTCCTCTCCCACCTCCAGCAGTAACTGGTAGGGGCGGTCGGTTTCGTTTTTGATCATCAGATCAAGATGGGGATAAAAGCAGGTAGCGCCGCTGGCAAAGGGCTGGGTTCTGCCTGCATCGGGAAACACATCGTAGCCGTGGCGGTAGCGTTCGATCACCGTTAAGGGGGTATGCAGGGTCATCCAGTAGATCAAATTGGTCATTTGACACATGCCTCCGCCGATGCCCTTGTCGATCTTCCCGCTCTTGAGGATCATTCCTTCCTTATATCCCTTCCTTGCACTGGTCTTCCCCACCAGATACCAAAAGCTGAAGGTCTCTCCCGGTTTGACGACGATTCCGTTGACCTTTTTGGCGGCAAGCTTTAAATTGGTGATCTTGTTATACTGTAACACCATATCCACATCCCGAAGCTTTCGAAGAAGCGGGGTGCGGTGGGTAAACTGCAAGCAAGGAAGGCTTTCTTCTGCCCGCTGCTTTGCAAAGCTTTTGCGCATTCCGATCCATTTGATCTTTCTCTTGGTTTTATAGTAAAGCATCCCGCACTTGGCACGCAGCTTCGATCTCTTTTTCGGCTTTTCCATAGTGTGTCCCCCTTTTTTCTCTTTACTTTATTAGACAGCAAAAAACGAAAAAAGTCAACACCAAAAACGCATTTTTTAAAATAAATTACAAGCTCCTCAAAAAGCCGGCGCGCGGATCAGTAAAAAACAGAGAACGGCAATTCAGTTTATCTTGCAATTGAACCCAAGGTGTGGTATAATGCAAACATCGAAATAATGAATGATTGAGGTTTACCATGCATACTTTCGTGAAGAATTCCAAGCGCTCTCTTTGCACGCTCCTCTTACCGATCATTTTGTCATCTACACTCCTTTCCTCCTGCATCAAGCCCCCTTCGGGGCTTCTTGGAAGCTTAGACCTGCCCGATGCTTCGCCGTCGATCTCCAATGAGCGCTCCTCGCCCGCGCCTACCGAGCAGTCTGTTGCCCCATCGCCCTCCTACACCGATCTGCCCGTGATCGAATGCAGTCACGAAACGGACGATGAAGAGGTAGACTACGCCAATATGAGAAAGGTCTATTCCAAAATAAACTTTTATACCTTTGATCTTGCAAAGGAGGATGCGTCCGCTCTTTTGGAAATTCTAAATGGGGGTCTTTGGGCTGAAGGAGAGGCGGAAATTGACAGTGAATACTATCTGATTGCCGGTGGGAACGGAAATTTGTGCTATTCCACCAAAGGAATCTTCAGCGACAGAGGGCGATCACGCATTCAAAAAAGACATCTGGTTTTAACCGACAGACAGCGGGACACCGTAAACGGGATCCTCGCAAAATACACCAAAGAACCTGTTGTTTTGGAGGATCAAAGCGATCCGAGCGCTGTGTTTGAATACTTAAAAGACATTCTTGACAGGGACAGCATGCCCTACGGCAAGCGCACCGACTTTCCCAATGCCAACTTGGCAGAGCAAGTCAGCAAAGGGATGAGCTATGAAAATCTCTCTGCCCTGCTCTCCTCCCCCCACTTCTCCTATCGGATCGGTGGAACACGGAAGATCGAGCCCTACATCGACTACTACATTCTCAGCGACGGTTCTGTTTTTGAAGTCAGACTAAAGGTGAACAAAGACGATAACGGTAAGCAAAGTACCGGCGTGAGCGCTTATACCGTGATGACGGCAAGAGAATTTTTGACCCGCTACGGTCTTGACCCCGCAGACACTCCCAAGGGCTCCCTTTCCGATCTCAGACGCGCCCTTCCCCTCTGCTACAGCATCGGCTTTCTTGAAGAGGGCACAAACCTTACGCACCATCTGGGGCACACCGCAGACCGCACCAGAAATGACCTAAGCGATGCCCAAAAGGCGGATCAGATCAAAGAAGGGATGTATGCGGGACAGGTCTTTGCGCTTTTAGGGCATCCCCACCTGTCTTTGGAAAACACCACGAATTCGGGCAGCTTGCATCTTTCATGGTTCGCTCATTCGGACGGTTCTTTTTTACAGGTACAGTATAAGGCACACAGCCAGCGCGAGAATGACCCGCACGAGGAGGCACGAGAGGAATGGGGCATCAGCGAGGATGCACCCATCTACACCGTACGAAGCGTTCAGAAGCTGACCCTTTCTCAAGTCCTTGATTACGCGCTTTATGATCAGTCTCTTTATCCTTGGCAGTTGTTCGATGCAATGTACGGATACTGAGCTCCGTACAGAATAGGTTATACTTAAAACAGACCTGCAATGCGGGTCTGTTTTTTCTGCAATCTCTTCACACCGAAAAAAAGACTCCCCGTTTTTATGATAAATTT
>JAFTMP010000085.1 GCA_017452335.1 Clostridia bacterium | reverse complement strand
TTAAAACTTTTTCCATTTTGTTCTTTTTACACATGCTGCCTCCTTTGCAATTTGAAGTATTTAACAAAAAACTCCCTTAAAGAAATACTGCTAAAAAGGAGTTTTGTGACGTGTGTCCGATTTAGATGCAAAACCGTGTGTGGCTGATTTAGATGCAGGTCGGTTTTGCAGAGGGTAGAATAACCCCTTGGCGATGATGGGAGTTGCACTTATCCGCTATCTTCCGGGGCACAACGCCATGCTTGTAACGAGTCCTATGTAATTATCAATATTCGCCCGACTCAAATACTGTTTCTATATTTTTGTATTCTTTGTAGTGAGACTCTAAATAATTTTTAATAATGTAATATTTTTCTGGATCTTTTTTATGTGACATATCGCCGACCGAAATTGTACTAATTTCTTGGTCGTATGCCCTGCCTGCCATAACAAATTGATGCTTCATTTTGAATTCGTTTTTTTCGAAGCCACTTGAGGAGATTCGCACGGCGTATTCTGATATGCCGTCTGTACCACTCATAATACTAATTTTTTCGAAACCGGATGACAATTTCATTCGGTCAATATATCCGTCGTTTGAAATGCCCGAAAACGAATAGGTCGAATCAGCCCAATTTAACATAACAGATTCTAAATCGACCGCCTTACCGTATGTAGAAGCGGTTATACGATAGGTGTCAAAAAAATTCCACAATTCGATAGTCCAGCGTTGTTCGGAAAAATCGGCAAGGACTTTTAAAAAGCTCTCGATTGCTTCTTCGACATCTCTGCAGATCAGATCTTTTGGAGCAACAAAATATTTGCATGAACTGCTTTCGATCTCCTTGATTTTCGGAATATCAATTTTTTCTATGCTGTAATTGTTTTTATAGAATTGCTCAGCTATCTTCAATGCGTCGAACTTTTCATCAAACTCATAGAATTGGTTATCAAACGCATCTATTTGATCGGTGACCACTTGATCTATGTCACTGTCAAAATCAAGAGGAAGTATTGAATCAAAATAGTCACAGATTCTTGAAACATAAGGCGTGAAAGCATCGTGGTTTAAAAGTGTACCGCACTGCCGTAAATAAATATATGTCTGCTTGCTTGAGTTTGTGAGATATTGCGTTAAACCACCGTTCAAAACTTCATTGACAAAGGTGCTGAAAACATAATAAACCATCAAATTCGCAGGAAGAATATCCAATTTCTGTTTTCTTTCCAAATCTAAAAGATAGTTAAAAAGATGTTCGTTATTAAAAATAGAATCGGGGCGTTTGGGTAACTTTATTATCATGTGATCACCGCCTTTCTTTGCTTTATTATACCACAATTTTGTAAACATTTCAAGTGCTTCGTTAGTCCGAAGCTGTCTACAGACCCGAAATGCCCGAAATGCATCTACAAAATTCTGAAAAACTTTAGAGTCGAAAAGTTTTTAGTGATATGCTGACTTCGTCAGCGTGATATTTTTGCTGGCACAAAAGTGATATTGAAGCCTCACGGCTTCAGTGATATTATATTCGCCTCCGAAACTCGCGAAGCGAATACCACTCGGCGAAAGCCGAATATCACTGCGAAGCAATATAACTCGCCGCAAGGCGAATATAACTGAAAAAAGCAAGTCGCAAGACTTGCTTTTTTCTGGCTGGAGTGGATGGATTCGAACCATCGAAGTGCAGGAGTCAAAGTCCTGTGCCTTACCGCTTGGCGACACCCCATCGACCGTGCTACAGTATAGCACGGTTTTGGATTTCTGTCAAGAGAAATCGGAGATTTTTTTACGGTTTATTTTACGATTGCGCAGGTGAAGAGGAAACGCTTTCGGCAGAACTACCGCTCAATTGATTTTCGTATTTGGTGCTGAAATACTCAAAATATTCATTGAATTCCTGCGTATCGCCGCTCTTAACCTTGCTAAGATAGCTGTGAATATCCATGTTTTCATGAGACATTTCAAGGATACATCCTGCAATGTTGGAGCAGTGGTCAGACACTCTTTCAAGACAGGTGATCAGATCGGAGAAGATAAATCCAAGCTCAATGGTGCATTCTTGTCTTCCAAGACGATCAATATGCTGTCTTTTCATAAAGTCTCTTAAGCGGTCAATCACCTGCTCCAGAGGCTCCACCTTTGTGGCAAGGGTCAGATCGTTGGTGCGGAAGCTCTCGTAGGTCAGATCCAATATTTCGCAAACAGCTTCAGATAAGATCTGCAATTCCTTCTGCGCCTCGGGAGAGAAGGACAGCTTTTTATCGGAGATCTCTTCTGCAGATACGGCAATGCTTACGGCATGGTCAGAAATTCGTTCGAAGTCACCGATCAAGTGCAGAAGCATGCTTGTTTCATTGCTGTCCTTTTCGGTCATGGGTTCACAAGAGAGCTTCACCAAATAGGAGCCCAGCTTATCTTCATAGGAGTCTACCTTGTTCTCGTCTTCTCTGACCGAATCTGCAACCTTAGAATTGTAATTCGTCAGTAGACCAAGCGCCGTTTTGATGGAGTCAACGGACATTTTTGCCATAGTGACTGCCACGTCCTTAGAGCGGGTAACGGCAACGGTGGGGGTAGCCATAAGGCGCTCGTCCAAAAGCTGCGTCTCGCCCTTGTTCTTGCCGTCCTTTACGACCACGGTGGATAACTTCACCAGCAGACCGGAGCAGGGCATCAAGAGGCACAGTGCAACGAGTTTGAAGAGGGTGTGGACGATCGCAATGGTGAGGGGATTGGTGGTTGTGTTTTCCACAAAATCTCCCAGCGGTGCTATAAGAGTGACCAAAAGGTAGTATATTGGTAAAATAATCAGTGTGGCAATGACGTTAAAGGAGAGATGGATCACAGCGGCACGCTTTGCGTTTTTGGAAGCACCAACCGAGGAGATCATTGCAGAAACGCATGTACCGATATTCTGACCCATGATGATGGGAATTGCGGTGGCAAAGGGAATGGCACCCGTAGTAGTTAGTGCCTGCAGGATACCAACCGAAGCTGAGGAGGATTGGATAATAGCTGTAAATACAGTACCAACGATAACACCGAGAATGGGGTTACTGAAGAGCACGAGGATGTTTTTAAACTGCTCGTTGTCCTTCAAACCGGCAACGGAACCGGACATCATATCCATACCGAACATCAAAACGGCAAAGCCCATCATGATCATGCCGATGTCTTTTCTCTTGGCATTTTTTTGGAACATGATCAAGACCACTGCCAAAAGGGCAATGATCGGGACAAGGGTATCGGTGGAAAACAGATCAAGGATTCCTGTAACTCCTTCAGCTCCCGAGCCTCCGATGTAGGAAAGGGACAAGATCCATGCTGTGATGGAGGTACCAAGGTTGGCACCCATGATGACGCCTACCGCTTGCTTTAGGGTCATGATACCCGAGTTGACAAAGCCCACGACCATAACGGTGGTGGCAGAGGAGGATTGGATGACCAATGTGACGCCCAAACCCAAAGCAAAGCCCTTGAGGGTGTTGGAGGTCATGTTGGCAAGAATGGATTTCAGCTTGTTTCCGGCACTCTTTTCAAGAGCGGCGCTCATCACGTGCATTCCGTAAAGGAACAGTGCCAAGCCGCCTATGAGCGTGAGGATATCCATGAGAGATATGGAGCCACTGCCGGCAGTTGCGTCAGCAAATAACAGCATACGTTTGAACCTCGTTTCAAAATATAATCGGACAATGCCGCAAGGATATTATACCAAAAAATCTTGATTTGCGAAATTGACAAAAGCAACAAATTGAAAAATAGTTTTGTAAAATTCTTGTAAAATGTGTCGAAAATGTGTGTAAAAAATGAAAAAACTCGGAAACTACTCTCCGCTTTGGTTTAATAATGACTTTTCTTTGGCGCTTCTCGGTACAAAAAAGGGATTTTGTATCTGTTGTATGCCAATATGTGCAATTTGCACGCTAAACCATCGCTTGCCGGCGGAATATTTATTTATGAAACCCGGCTTGTCCATTTGACGGCAGTGCTGTCAGATGGTGAAAAAACCAAATTACGGGTGCTCTTGCTCCGCTTTTTTTATAAGGCGTGCAAACAGCGGTTTGCGGGAAGTGCCCAGGGGGCGGGGAACGGTGATCTTGTCAATAAAGTAGACGAGAAGATTCATGGCGAGAATAGCAAGGGCTACGCCGTCTCTTTCCCCAAAGTAGCGGATAAGCACTGTTAAAAGACCGCATCCGATCCCGAAGACCACCCGCCCTTTTGCAGTGATGGGGCAGGTAACATAATCTGTTGCCATAAAGACCGCTCCCAGCATCAGCCCGCCTGAAAAAAGATGCGTGAGCATGTACATAAAATCAAAGCGCTCGAAGCCGTTGTCGGGCAGGGCAAAGGTGATCAGAGCCACCGTTGCCATAAAGGAAAGAGGAATGTGCCAGGTGATGACTTTACGGACAAGCAGATAGATAAAGCCTACCAAGATCAGCAGGGCAGATACTTCGCCGATTGTACCCGTTTCGTAGCCAAGGAATTGGTCAAGGACCGATTCAAAGCTCAGTGCCATGGTCCCCTCAGAGGGCGGCGTAAGGATAGAAGAAAGGGGTGTTGTGCCCCAAGCGCCTTCGACGGGGATATATTTTTCAAATGCACCCAGCTTTACAAGCACCGAAGGCACGGTCATTGCAGAGGAAAAACAGAACATCATACAGGCTTTTCCGGCAAGAGCGGGGTTTACAAGGTTTTTGCCCAGTCCTCCAAAGAGCATTTTAACAATGACGATGGATATAAAAGCGCCCGCCACAGGCATCCAAAGGGGAACGGTGTGGGGCAGAGCATAAGCGAGCAATAACCCGGTGATCACAGCTGAAAGGTCGCCAATAGTCAAGGGCTTCTTGGTGATGAGATCAAAAAGAAGTTCAAATAGTACGCAGGACAGCACACTGACCGCACTGACGCTCAGTGCACGCAGACCAAACACATAGCAAGCCCAGATCAGCAGGGGAATCAGCGCAATGATCACATCCAACATAATGATGCGCGTGCTTTTGGGAGAGCGTGTGTGCGGAGCGGTCGAACCCATCAGTAAATGTGCTTTTTTTGTTCGTTCTTCGGTCATGATTGTTCCTTTCTTTCGGATTCAGAGGACTCCGGAGATGCTGTGTCCTTTTTGGGGGCAGAACGCAGAAGCGTCTGTGCAGAGCCGATTTTTGAGGTCAATTCCAGCCTTGCAGGGCAGACGTAAGAGCAGACTCCGCACTGTGTGCAGGACAGTACGCCATATTTTTCACATCCCGTAAGATCATTCTTTTTAAAGCGGCGATACAGCTCTCGGGGCACCAACTGCATGGGACAGCTTTCCACGCATTTGCCGCAGCGAATGCAAGATCCCTCTTTTTCGGGTGTTCTTTTTTGTTTTTTTGAAAAAGCCAGAATGGCGCAGGTATCCTTAGTGATAGGCGAATCGGTATCGCATAGCGCTTGACCTCTCATGGGACCGCCCGAAATAATTGTGTTAATGCTTGAAAGCTCTCCGTCGCAAAAGCGGATCAAGTCGGAAACGGGGGTTCCGATGGGGACTAACAAATTTCCGGGGCTGTCCACGCCGTCGCCGTCTACCGTAACGATCCGCCGGATCAGCGGCTCTCCGTGTGCAAAGGCGTTGTAAATAGCGGCACAGGTCTCGGCACCAAAGAGCACACAGCCGATATCGGCGGGCGGTTTTCCGAAGGGAAGCTCCTTTCCTGTCAAAGCGTAAATGATCTGTCCTTCATCCCCTTGAGGGTATTTGGACTTCATAATGCAAATGCGGATCATTTCGGGATCAAAATCCAATTTTGCAATGGCTTTCACCGCGTCTCTTTTGTTGTCTTCAATGGCAATGTACGCCTTTCGAAGGGACAGTGCCCGCAGCAGAATTTTGATTCCCCCCACCACTTGCTCGGGGTGCTCCAAAAGCAGACGATGGTTGGCTGTAACATAAGGCTCACATTCCGTGCAATTGACGATCAGCTTGTCTGCTTTCCCAATGGCGTGGGAAAGCTTTTCAAAGGCGGGCAGAGGCGTAGTGCCTGCATCAAAAATACCCGCAAGACGAATGTGCTCCACGATCTGCTCGGGGGTGAGTGTGCGCAGATCCTTGTCACAAGGAGCCGGCGCATCAGAAAGCCGATCTTCAAAATCGTTTTCGATGAGTATACTTTCGGTTTGTCTGCCTTGTGCATCGGTAATGGAAGAAATTTCAAGGATTTTTCCCGAAACAGAGGCGTGAATAAGACACCCCTCTCCTTCTTGCGTCTGCCCGATCACCTGCCCCTTGCAAACAAGGTCTCCAACCTTGACGCAGGGCACACAAGCAGTGCTGATGTGCTGCGACAGGGGAATGCGCACCACAGACGGCGCGGTGATGGGAACAATGGGAGAGCGGGCGGTATTTTTATGTTCGTCTAAACGGATTCCGCCTTTAAAAGTAAAAGCCATTTTTCAACCTCACGATGGATCATCTGATATCTCGTCTCATATTTTACATGATTATTAACGAAAAAACAAGTGCTTTTGAAAAAATAACCGCATTTATCAAGCGGCGCGTTACTTTATGGGGGAAATGTAAATGTTTATAGAGAAAAGTAGTTGACAAAAGCCATTTTTTGTTGTAAAATAACAAATAAGAAGGGAAGACCTTTGTTTCAGATGCCGAGAAAGGAAGAAAGAAAATGGCTGATAAGAGAATTCTTGTGATTGACGACGATGTAAATATCTGCGAGCTTTTACGTATATATCTTGAAAATGAGGGATATGAGGTTAAAATTGCAAACGACGGATTGGAGGGCGTGAGCCTGTTTAAGAGTTGCGACCCCGATCTGGTGTTGCTGGATGTGATGCTTCCCAAAAAGGACGGCTGGGAGGTTTGCCGCCAGATTCGCGAGGTTTCCTCAAAGCCTGTGATCATGATCACAGCAAAGGGCGATGTGTTCGATAAGGTTTTGGGTTTAGAGCTGGGTGCTGATGACTTTGTGGTAAAGCCCTTTGATATGAAGGAGCTTTCCGCAAGAGTAAAGGCTGTTTTGCGCCGTTCCTCCGGCAGAGACAGAGATCAGAACAACGATGTGATCAAGTTTGACAATATTGAGATCAATATGGATGAATATACCTTGAAGTTGAAGGGAAAGAGCGTGGACATCCCTCCTAAGGAGCTGGATCTGATCCATTACCTTGCCTCCAACTACAACCGCGTGTTCACCAGAGACCAGCTTCTTGACAAGGTTTGGGGATACGATTTTGCAGGTGACTCCAGAACCGTTGACGTGCACATCAAGAGATTGCGCGAAAAGCTGGAAGGTGTGTCCGACAAATGGGTTCTGAAGACCGTTTGGGGCGTAGGATATAAGTTTGAGCTTCTTCAGTAAGCTCTAAGAAATGATGAAAGAACGGCATCTGCCGCAGGCACTGCGGCAGATGCTCCGCATTTTTGGGATCATGGTTTTCGGATGACGGCAGATAGCTCGGTTTGGGGGCTTTTGCGGTCGCAGACTTTTTTTTATTTGGGTAGGAGTACGATGTTTAAGAGCGTTTTTTCAAAGTACATGCTGGGCTTTATTCTCATTTTTCTGTGTAGCTTTGTCTGTTTTGGCGCCATTGTGTTCGGATACATTTCGGAATATACCCGTAGTGAAGCGATCGGTTCGGTGCAGAGCGCTTCCCATTCCACCAAAATCATGTTGGATGCTATGTGGCAGGATTATTTTGACCAAAATGTTGAGAGTAATCCAAAGTACGGCGATTTTATTCTGAATGAGCAGGCAAATATTGATGCGGCAATCGAAGGGATTGCCAAATTCACGGCAGTTGGTATTTTCGTGCTGGATGAGGAGGGCAGAGTGATCGCTACCACCGAGCAGTCTCTTTTAGGTAACCATGCCCCCCAGGGTTTTTTTGACACCTTGTTTGGTCAAAAAAATGCAGGAGCTCTTTCGATAGCGCAAACCAGTTACACCAGTGATGAGAAGATGACCGTTGGGGCGCTCGTTACCGAAAAGAGTTATCTTTCTGCTGTTACGCTTTCGGGGAGCGAAAATTACTATGTGTTAACGTATAATTTGGTGGACTCGGAGTCCATTGTAATGAATAATCTTGTCCGTGCTGTTTCCGTTTCCATTTTTGTGGTTCTTCTGTTAAGCTTAGCGGCATGCTATATTATCAGCTACCACATGATTACGCCTCTGAAAGATATGAGTAAGGCGGCGAAATCCTTTGCCATGGGAGACTTTAACGCACGGGTAAGGGTGAGAGGACAGGACGAGATCGCAGAGCTTGCCATTGCCTTTAACAACATGGCGCAGTCTCTTGCAGATCTTGAAGAGCAGAGAAGCTCCTTCCTTGCCAATGTTTCCCACGATCTGCGCACGCCCATGACCTCAATTTCCGGCTTTATTGACGGAATTCTTGACGGCACCATCCCGCCTGAAAACAGAGATCACTATCTGAATATCATCAGCGTGGAGATCAAGAGGCTTTCAAGATTGGTGCGTACACTCCTTGATCTTTCAAGAATTCAGTGCGGAGAAAGAAAATTCAATATGGTGGACTTTGACGCCTCCGAGATGGCGCGTCTGATTCTGCTTTCCTTTGAGGGGCAGATCGACAAAAAACGGCTGGAGGTGGAATTTGAAAGCGATCGGGATAAAATGTACGTGCTTGCCGATTCTGATGCGATTCACCAGGTGCTTTACAATTTGATCGACAATGCAGTGAAGTTCTCTTATGAAAAGGGCGCACTGCGTATCAACATCAAGGAGCAGGAGAAAAATATCGCAGTGTCGGTGTATAACGAAGGATGCGGTATTCCCGCGGCAGACCTTTCTCATGTGTTCGACCGCTTCTATAAAGCAGACCGAAGCAGAGGTCTTGATAAGACGGGCGTTGGACTGGGTCTCTTCATCGTGAAGGCGATCCTGCAGGCGCACGGAGAGAATATCACGGTGGACAGCGAAGAAGGAAAATTCTGTTGCTTCACCTTGACCCTTCCCAAGGGCACTGCTCCGGCTGCCGAGCATGGCAAGCGCCGCAGAGAGCATTTATGATTCATTTAAGGATAAAAAAGAGTTTTCTTGGATTTCCAAGAAAACTCTTTTTTGTTGCATGCGTATTAGTTATTACCGGCTTGCATTGCGCTGTCCAGTAGATCTGACACTGCCTTTGCAATGTCCGCTTTTTTGTAAACGGCAGAGCCGGCAACAAAAATTTCAGCCCCCGCCTTTGCCGCAACGCCAATGGTGTCCACCGTGATCCCGCCGTCCACTTCGATGGGGATGTTCAGTCCTGCCTCTTCGATCATAGCTTTTACCTTTTTGATGTTTTCTACTGCCTCGTAGATGAACGACTGTCCGCCGAAGCCCGGCTCCACGGTCATGATCAAGATCATATCGCATAAGGGCAGATAGGCACGGATCGTCTCGGGATCGGTCTTGGGCTTGATGGAAAGACCAACCTTGGCACCGCAGGCACGAATCTCCTTCAGCGTCGCTTCAAGATCTGCGCACGCCTCGGCGTGTACGGTGATGATGTCAGCACCCGCCTTTCGGAATTCGTTGATGTAGCGGATGGGCTCGTTGATCATCAAGTGGGTATCAAATACCAGATCGCTGTGGGAGCGCAGGGAAGCGATCACACAGGGGCCGATGGTGATGTTAGGGACAAACGCACCGTCCATAACGTCGATATGGATGTATTTAGCGGCAGTTTTGCCGGTTTCCTCTACTTGTACACCCAATTTTGAAAAATCACAGGAGAGGATGGAGGGAGAAATAATGTACATGATATTCTGTTGTTCGCTTGATGAAGTATTTAACGAACATGTCCTTTCTTAAAACTTGATATAGCTCAAAAATTGATCTTTTCTATTATGCAAACAGCGTGCGCCGCAATGCCCTCTTCTTTGCCTGTAAATCCTAAGCCTTCTTCTGTGGTGGCTTTGACAGAAACACAGGATAGATCAATACCAAGGGCTGTCGCAATATTTTGGCGCATTAACGGGATGTGAGGTGCGAGCTTGGGCTTTTGGGCAAGGATGGTGGTGTCCACGTTTACGGGACGGTATCCTTGATCTTCAAGAAGCTTGCACACCTCACCAAGGAGCATCAAGCTGTCAGCGCCTCGATACCGCTCGTCTGTGTCGGGAAAATGCTTGCCGATATCACCCAGTGCCGCAGCACCCAGCAAAGCGTCGGAAAGAGCGTGCAGGAGCACGTCAGCGTCAGAGTGTCCAAGCAACCCCAAGCGGTGCTCAATTTCCACTCCGCCCAAGATCAGTTTTCTGCCCGAGACCAGCTTATGTACGTCATAGCCGTGTCCGATTCGAAGGTTGGTCATTGTTCTGCTCCTTTCTCTCGCTCTTTTAAGATCGCCTCCGCTAAGAGCAGATCCACGGGAGTGGTGATTTTGATATTTTCTCTTCCGCAGTCCACCACCGTGCACCCAAATCCAACGTGCTCCAAAAGGGAACAATCGTCGGTGGCGGCAAAGCCATCCTCTCTTGCGGTATACGCCGCGGCGCGGTAAAGATCGGTGTAGAAGATCTGTGGTGTTTGCATGTTCCAAAGCTTTGAGCGCTCGGGCTGTCCGTCTGTTTCGGTTTTGCCTTTCGATGAAACAAACTTTACCGTATCGGTCGCGGGGCATGCCGCCGTGGCGCAGTCGGTGCGCATTGCGGTAAGAAATACGTTAGTGATCTGCTCCGGGGTGATCAGACAGCGTGCCGCGTCGTGAATGGCAATAAAATCGCTGTCGGCACTGACGCCCTTTAACCCGAGAAACGCAGATTCTTGGCGGGTACTGCCTCCTGGAAGCACGCATTTGATCTTAGTAAGCCCATATTCCTTGGCGTATTGCTCATAAAGCGTGCATTCATCTGCTTTGGAGACAATAATGATCTCTGCACACTGCTTGCAGCGCTCGAAGGCGCGCAGGGTGTGTACCGCTACGGGCACGCCCAAAAGACGGTATTGCTGTTTTGAAATGCCGCCCATTCTGGTGGAGGATCCACCTGCAAGGATCATTGCCGAAAACTGTTTTTTTGCCCACAAATGTGCCAACTTTTTACCCGTCCTCTCTTCAATTCAGATATCGGAAGTAGTATACCACAATGTTTGCAAAAATGCAAGGAATCAGATGTCAAAAATGGCAAAATTATTTTTAGAAAATGCAAAAAAACATTTGAAAAAGAAAGAGTTATATGATATAATAAATAATAATTTTACCCTGCCGCATTATGACGGCAAAACTGATGGAATTTGATGAAGGGAAAGTGCTATGGAAGCGGTAAAGGATTTTTTCTCTGAGATTTGGATGCTGATCTCCTCGATTGATGTTCGCGATGTTGTGGATATATTGATCGTTGCGGTTCTTTTGTACATGGCGTTTACGTTTATCCGTAACAGACGTGCAGGCAAGCTGATCGTGGGCGTGGTGCTCCTGCTTGTTTTACAGTTTGTTGCAAGGACCTTTGATCTGCTGACGATCAATTTTGTGCTGGGGAATTTCTTTGAGGTGGGCATGATCGCCTTGATCATTCTCTTCCAGCCCGAGTTGCGCTCCGCCCTTGAAAAAATGGGTTCAGAGCCGTTAAAGATCTTGAAAATGATCAACGATAAAAACTATACGCAAAAGGTCAGCCAGATGATCGACAGCGTATGCGAGGCAAGCTGTCAGATGGCAAAGGACAAAACGGGTGCGCTGATCGTGATTGAGCGTAAAACAAAGCTGGGCGAGCATATCAACAGCGGAACAGTGCTCAATGCCGAAGCGACGGCGCCGCTAATTGAAAATGTGTTTTTTAAGAACGCGCCCTTGCACGATGGTGCCATGGTGATCCGTCAAGGCAAGGTGTATGCGGCAGGATGCTTTCTCCCTCTTTCTTCCAATGACGACTTTAAAGACCTGGGCACCCGTCATCACGCTGCAGTGGGGGTCAGTGAGGTAAGCGATGCCGTGGTGGTTGTGGTCTCCGAGCAAACAGGTACCATTTCCGTTGCTATCGAGGGAAGACTTTTCAGAAATTTAGACTATGTGTCGCTTAAGAGTTTTTTAACCAAGGTGATCGACGTGTCTTCGGAAAATGAAAAGTCGGCAAAGGCCGGGAAAGAGAAGAAAAAGGAAAAAAAGAAGTCCGCAAAGAAAAAGACACAAAAGGATGTTGATTTAGCAACCGAGACAAACCTGCAGCTTGACGATATCTTTAGTGAAAACGAGCAGGATAGTCAGTGAAATCAGTGAAAAGCGAAGAGAAGAGGAGTAAGAGATGAACAATAAAACCGTAAGTGTATACTCCGATGAGGAATTCAATACCCAAGGTCTTTCCGATGCCGTCAAGAGCAAAAACGGTCGGCGCTCGATCTTTTTGCCGTTGGTGTTTTCAGTGATCGCCGCTTTCGTTTTTTGGTTGGTGGTGGTATGGGGGAACAATACCTGCTCGGGCATCCCCGTTCAGGTGTTGGGAAACGACCAGCTTATGAGCAACAATTTCACCATTTCGTCCATAGAGCCTGCCAACGTGGATCTGGTGCTTCGCGGCAAGGGTGAGGTAATTGACCGTATTATGCAGGATCAGTCGCTGGTTGGTGCATTTGTCAATGTGTTTGATCCTGGAAGCAGTGATGCGCTTTTTGAGAGTGCAGACGAGATCAAGGAGGGCAAATACACCGTAGCATTGGATGTTACCTTGCCCGACGGCGTTTCTTGTAGTACCAAATCGGTGACCATCACTGTGGAAAAGGCAAGTCACAAAGAGTTTTCCACCACTCTTGCGGGCACGAATAAGGAAGATGATGTGAGATTAAATATGAGCAACTACTCCTTTGCCAACGGAATTTCCCTTGACAGACAAACGGTGGTGGAGGAGAACATCACGGTGATCGGAGATGAAAAAACGCTGGCACAGGTAGATCACATCGCGCTGAATATCGACTGGTTAAAGGATTTGACAGGAGACGCCACTGTGTACGTTACCCCTGTAGCCTGCGATCGGTTTGGAGATGAGATCGAATCCCGCTTTCTCCGCTTTGAACCGGCAACGCTGGAAGTGAATATCAAGGTCAATAAATACAAGTATGTTTTGCTGTCTGCTAAAGCCCCTGCTGAGGACGATGGGGCGTATAGCCTGTCGCAGACGGGCGTGGGTGTGATCGGTCCCGTGTTTGAGGTGGACCGTATTCCCGACGTGATCGAGGTGGAGGTTTCGCAAGATATTCGATTGCAGGACTACACCATTTATTCAAGAGATTTGGGCAGCGGCGTGCGGTTTATTACCGATGAGGGAGAGCGTGCCGAGCTGACCGTTACGGCGGAAAAGAAATCAACCCTTGTCAAGCTCAACCTTCTGGTAAAGACGCAGAATATGCTGATTGTCCCCCCTTCAAGCGGCAGTTATTCCCTCGATAAAGATCGGATCACGGTGCAGATCGAGTATTATCCTTTGGTTACCGATGCAAAAAAACTGACTGACGAAAATTTGATCGTCACGCTGGATCTATCCGACTTGAAGGAAGGTCAGACACAGGTGGAAGCGAGGGTTGGATTTATAAATGCGCAGGACATTTCGGGCGCGAAGGTGATCGAGGTGGAAAAATTGACCGTGACGCTGACATCCGATCCCCAAATTGAAAATCCCGAATCGTGATCATAACTGATATACTATGAAAAAACAGCATTTTGAAACATACGGCTACGTGTTGCGGGGCATCTCTCTGCCTTATACGGCAGATGCGGGAATGGCACTGCAAACGGCAAAAAGGGCACTGTCCGCAATCGGTGTGACGCCCATGAAGCTCTCGGTGTTCCGCCGCTCGGTGGACGCGAGGAAAAAGAAGGATATACGCTTCATTTATTCGGTGTATGCTTTATGTGACCGTGCATTATCCGAAAAACAGCTTTTAAAAATTGATGCCGCACCGATCAGTGTCCCTGCGCAGGTTCCGCAGAGCGGGCATGAAGAACTGTCGGGCAGAGTGATCGTGGTGGGCTTTGGCCCTTGCGGGATGTTTGCGGCGCTGACGCTGGCAAAGAAGGGATACCGTCCGCTGGTGATCGAGCGCGGCGCCCCTGTTGCACGCAGAAGAGAGGACGTGGATCGGTTTTTAAAGACCGGCATTTTAAATGCAGAAAGCAATGTGCAGTTCGGTGCAGGCGGTGCAGGGACCTTTTCCGACGGAAAGCTGGTAACGAGAGTCAACGATCCGCTGGGAAGCGTGGTGTTTGAAACGCTTCATTCCTTTGGGGCACCCGACAGTATTTTAACGCTTGCAAAGCCCCATGTGGGCACAGACAAGCTTCTTGAGGTGGTGGCGCGTGCAGATGATGCCATTCGTGCCCATGGAGGAGAGATCCTGTATGATACCAAGATGGTCGGTATTTCGCGGGACTTCTCGGGGCGGATCACCTCCGTTTTGACCTCGCAGGGTGAAATTCCCTGCGGTGCGCTGATCCTTGCCATCGGGCACAGCGCGAGAGATACTTATGAATTGCTGTTAGAAAAGGGAATCACCCTTGAAGCAAAGGATTTTTCGGTGGGCGCCCGTACAGAGCATTTGCAAGAGGATATTGACCGTGCGCTATACGGAGATGCAGATGTTTCTATTTTAGGACATGGCGAATACAGCCTTTCTTACAGAGAAGGAGAGCGGGGCGTTTACAGCTTTTGTATGTGTCCCGGAGGTGAGGTCATCTGTGCCTCCTCCGAGCAGGGGGGACTGGTGGTCAACGGCATGAGCAATTTTGCACGTGACGGCAGAAATGCCAACGCCGCCATTGCTGTATCGGTTTTGAAAAGTGACTACGGTGCTACGCCAAGGCAGGCGATCGCCTACCAACGTGCGATCGAACAGCGGGCTTTTGTGATGGCAGGCGGCGGATATCGGGCACCCATTCAGACTTTGGGCGATTTTTTGGGGGGCACGAGAGGCAGTGAGCCGTCAAGAATTTTACCCTCCTTCCGCTCGGGCAGTGCAGTCACGCTGTGTGACTTATCGGAAATTTTACCGGCACAAACGGTTGCTATGATGCGCCGCGGCTTTGTGCAGTTTGAAAAGAGGATCGAAGGATATTCCTGCGCTGATGCCGTGTTAACAGGTGTGGAAACGCGCACCTCAGCCCCTGTCAGAATTACGCGCACGGCACAAATGCATGCGCCGGGATGTGAAAACCTCTTTCCTGCAGGGGAAGGCGCGGGATATGCAGGCGGGATCACCAGTGCCGCCATTGACGGAATGAAGGCGGCGTACGCCGTGATCGGCAGATATCAAGCAAAGGAATAGAAATCAAAAGGAACATGAGGATCAGATCAGCAATACCACGGGGGAACTTACAGGATAACAGAATACTTGGACTGGCAGAGGCGCTTTCCTTGCCCATACCGTTGGCGGCATTGCTGGAGCACAGAGGCTTTCGCACGAAAGAAGCACTGGAATGCTTTCTTCATCCCGGTGCGAAGAGCCTGCACGATCCTTTTTTGATGAAGGATATGAAAGAGGGCGCACAGCGCATTCTTTGCGGGGTGCATGAAGGCGAAACCATCCTCATTTACGGGGATTACGATGCCGACGGTGTGACCTCCACTGCCACGATGAAGCGCTATCTTTTGGGGCTGGGCGCCAAGGTCTTAACGTATATTCCCAATCGGTTGGAGGATGGATACGGGCTCAATTTCGCAGTGCTGGATACGCTGAAAGATCAGGGCATTGACCTGATGATCACGGTGGATACGGGCAGTACAGCGGCAGAGGAGATCGCTTATGCGGCAAATTTGGGCATTGATACGGTGGTGATCGACCATCATGAATGTCATAGCACCCTTCCTTGTTGCTGTGCGGTGATCAACCCAATGCGCAGTGATTGTACATATCCCTTTAAGGGTCTTGCGGGTGTTGGTGTGGTTTTTAAGGTGATTTGTGCCATAGAACAGCTTCGCCGTCCCGAAATGACGGGGCTGGATGCGGCAGGAGCAGTGCTTGACTCCTTTGCCGATGCCATTGCACTGGGCACGGTTGCTGATGTGATGCCCGTGACCGATGAAAACAGATACATCATCAGCCGTGGGATAGAGAAACTCAATAAAAGACCCCTTGCAGGGCTTTGTGCTCTGCTGGCACAGTGCTTTGAGGGAAAAAAGAATAAAACGGTTACAAGCACAGTGATCGGATATACGCTGGCACCGCGCATCAATGCCGCAGGCAGAATGGGCAGTGCCGATCGAGCACTGGAGCTGTTGCTGGCGGATGACCAAAGTGAAGCACGATACCTTGCACAGATGCTTTGTGATTTTAACGAGGCGCGCCGCAGTGAGGAAGAGCGCATTTCCGAAGCGGTGGATGCGATGATCGCCGAGGGCGGCTATGAAAAGGATCCGATCTTAGTGCTTGCGGCGCAAGGATGGCATCACGGCGTGGTGGGCATCGTTGCCGCAAGGATCACGGAGCGCTACCAAAAGCCCTGCGTACTGATCTCGGTGGAAAACGGGATCGGAAAGGGCTCGGGCAGAAGCGTTGAAGGGATCAATTTGGTG
>JAFTMP010000084.1 GCA_017452335.1 Clostridia bacterium | reverse complement strand
GCTGAGGAATACAAGGCAGAAGTAGAAAAGGCTAAGAAGATGGAGCTGGCGCTGACCAAGCTGGTTTACGCTTCCACCATGAAGAAGTGGCCTGTTTCTGACTTGAACGAATACAAGCAGAACTACGAAAACTACCTGTACAACCAGCTGTATATGCAGTACTTCTATGCAGGCGGCTACAACTACACCACTACGCCCTAAAAGGAAACCTTAGTAACCAAGTACGGCGGATTCAAGAGCATGACCGAGTACAAGCAGCACATCGCTGACTATGCAGGCTTCGAGCTCAAGCGCGACCTGATCCTTTATCAGATCGCAAAGGACCAGGGTCTGATGGATGTGACCGAGGAAGAATACGTGGACTACGCTTACGACATGGGCTACACCAAGAAGGTAGACGGCAAGAACGTGGGCGATAAGGACGCATTCGTGGAAGCTTACGGCAAGGATGCTGCCAAGAAGGCAGTGATTCTCTACAAGGCACAGGAATACCTTGGAAGCACCGCTCCCGTTGTAACTGTTGAAAAGTAATCATGAATAAAAAAACCAGCTTCAAATGCAGTGCATTTGAAGCTGGTTTTTTATTGTAGCACTTAAGGGCTCTGCCCTTAAGAATCCCGCCACCCCTTTTTGTAAAAAGGGGTGGAACCCAAAAACTTCTAATGCGGCAAACTGCCGTTTGCCGTAAAAAAGCATGAAAGAACACCCGGTTTGCCCTGTTTTTATGGGCTTGCCCGGTGTTTTTTGCTTCTCTCTCCACCGCAAACGATAGTTTGCGGCGTTAAAAGCTTTTGAAGGGAGTTTGAGGGGGACTTTTCACGAAAAGTCCCCCTCATGTCGCATTCTCTCCACAAAAACTCACATCTCCAAAACTCTGCGCACCATGGCGCCCACCGAGGGGGTGACCTCCACGGTGGCGTGGGTCTTTACCTCGTCGCAGGCATTTTCCACCACAAAGCTCTTAAAGGCGTCCAGCATGGCAATATCGTTGTAGTTGTCGCCCACCACGTAAATATCCTCTTTGTCAATGCCAAGACACTCTGCAAGCTGTAAAAGACCAACCGCCTTGTCTCTGCCCTTGGGCACGATATCAAGGCATCCCCAGTTGGGCAGGGCAGTCAGCATTGGGAAGCGCTCCTCCAGCTCCCTTGCCACCTCATGGCAGATGGCAGAGCTTTTAAAGGCACCGCACATTTGCGAAAAGGGGCGTGCGACCCACTGGTCCCTTGGAACATTGACCGTTATTTCTCCCTTGGAGTTGCGGCAGAAGAGCAGATCGGCACCGTCCACACGGTTGACCGAAATAATGTCCGTTTCTTTCTCCATTAAAAATTCGGCAAGAGGGATCATCACCTGCCGGTCGATCATGTTGGTAAAGACGGGCTTGCCCGCCATGTAGCAGATGCTTCCGCTGTCAGAAAGGCGGAAATCGCAGTTGATCCCTGCGCGCTCGCACACGTATCGTAAGCTGTCTGCGTTGCGTCCGCTCACCATGCCAAAAAGATGCCCCGCCTCTTGAAAGGCTTTAATGGCTTCAATATCGTCCTGCAGGCGCGCACCTGTACCAATGGTGCCGTCAAAATCGCTGGCAATCAATTTTCTTTTGCTCATATTCTTACCTCTATGTTTTTTACATCACTGCCCCGCAGTGCACGCCAAGATCTTTTTGATCATCGCCCCCACCGACGGGGTGATCCCCTCTGTAGCATGCTTCTTCACATCCTCGGGCGCGTTTTCCACCACAAAGCTGGGGAAGGCGTCCAGCATGGCAAGGTCATTATAGTTGTCGCCCACCACGTACACATCGCCTTCGTCAATTTGAAAATGCGCCGCAAGCTCTGCTACCCCTGCCGCCTTGTCTCTGCCCTTTGGAACCAAATCAAGACAATCGTCGCTTGGCAGTGCCGTCAGATAAGGAAAGCACGTTTTTGCCTTTTCTGCCATGGCAAGGCAGTGGGCAGGGTCGCGGAAAATGCCGCTCATTTGCGAAAAGGGACGGGGGACCCAGCGATCTCTTTGTATCTGCTCGGTGATGTTTCCCTGCTCGTCCCTATAAAAGAGCATGTCAACCCCGTCGTTGCGGTTCACCGCCACCATATCGGAGCCCTCAAAAAGCAAAAAATCGGCAAGGGGGAAAAAGTATTCCGCCCCCATCTGATGGGAAAAAAGCAGTTCTTCTCCCACATAGCACACGCCCCCGTTATCCGACATGAGAAAATCGCAGGGCACCCCGAAGCGCTGACGCATTGCCCGCAGACCCGCGTTGTTGCGCCCGCTGATGAGTCCAAACAAATGCCCTCTTGCGCGAAAGGCGTCAATGGCATCAAGGTCCTCCTGCAGGCGCGCGCCTGTGCCGATGGTACCGTCAAAATCGCTGGCGATCAGTAGTCTTTTCATAATTCAATGTTGTTGCACAGCTCCAGTGCCTTGAGGACCGACTGCAGGCGCACCTGCTCTCTGTCTCCCTCAAAATGGTTTTCCACAATGGCTGTGGATTTCTCATGGGACACCCCGATAAACACGGTGCCCACCGGCTTTTCCGCACTGCCCCCCGTGGGTCCTGCAATGCCGGTGATGGACACTCCGATATCAGCCCCGAAGGTCCTGCGGGCGCCCAGCGCCATTTGCAGAGCACATCTGGCACTGACCGCGCCGAAATCCTCCAGCACCCGCTCTTCCACCTTTAAAAAGTCCTTTTTCACCCGATTGGCATAGCTGACAATCGAGCCGTCAAACACCGCCGAGCTGCCCGAAACATCAGTGAGCGATGCCGACAGCAGTCCACCCGTGCACGACTCCGCAAAGGTGATCTTTTTTCCTTTTTCATTAAGCCTTGCCACCAGCTTTGTGGCTTGCTCCTTGATTTCTTCCTGCAATTTGATCGTATCTTTCATCATATAATCTCTTCTCTTTTTGAAAACATCAGGGAAAACGGTAACGATTTTCCCTGATGCCTATTTTTATACCTATTTTATTTTAAATTCTTCTCGGTAAATCTCCAGCTGTCGCGGCACATGTCTTCCAAATTCCGCTCTGCCGTCCAGCCAAGCAGTTCCTTTGCCTTTTGCGCATTGGCGTAGTTGCAGGCAATGTCACCGGGACGTCTGGGCGCGATCACATAGGGAACAGGTCTGCCGCTTGCCTTTTCATAAGCCTTCACGATATCCAGCACCGAGTAACCGATACCCGTGCCCAGGTTCACCGTCAGCACGCCCTCGTGCTCTCTGATATACTGCAGTGCCTTTACGTGACCGATGGCAAGGTCTACCACGTGGATGTAGTCTCTTACACCCGTTCCGTCGGGGGTGTCGTAGTCGTTGCCGAAAACGCTGAGCTTTTCAAGCTTGCCCACTGCCACCTTGCAGATGTAGGGCAGCAGGTTGTTGGGAATACCGTTGGGGTTCTCGCCGATCAGACCGCTCTCGTGTGCGCCGATGGGGTTGAAGTAACGCAGCAGCGCTACCTTGAAGGTGGGGTCTGCCACCACCACGTCGCGAAGCATCTGCTCCTGCATCACCTTGGTCCAGCCGTAGGGATTGGTGGCGCTGGTGTCCATGTCCTCCAAATAAGGAATGGGGTTCTTGGGTCCGTATACCGTTGCAGAGGAGGAGAAAATGATCTCCTTGCATCCGTGTCTTGCCATCACGTTGAGCATCACCAGGGTGCCCGAAATGTTGTTCTGATAGTATAATACCGGCTTTTGTACCGACTCACCTACTGCCTTCAAGCCTGCAAAATGCACCACCGTCTGAATATCATGAGCGGAAAATACCTTTTCCAGTCCCTCTTCGTCATTGATGTCTACTTCGTAAAAATGAAGGGTGACCTGGGGAACGATCTGCTTGATGCGGTCAAGCACATCCACACTGGAATTGCAAAGATTGTCAACAATGACGATCTCCTTCTCCCCTGCATTTGCCAGCTCTACGACCGTGTGAGAGCCAATATATCCACATCCGCCTGTTACGAGAATCATATCTTTAGTCCTTTCGATGTTTGTTTTTATTTGTGGTTTTTTGTCGGGGCTCTGCCTAAGCTCTGCCCCGACACCCTGCCCAAGGGCGCCGCCCTTGGGGATCCCGCCAAAAACTTTTTTGTAAAAAAGTTTTTGGATTTCAAAAAACTTTTAACGGCGGCAAAAATACTTTTGCCGCAGAATACTTTATATTTTTAAACCCCCACGCCAAACGGTAGTTTGGCGCATTCAAAGTTTTTGGAAAGTCTT
>JAFTMP010000083.1 GCA_017452335.1 Clostridia bacterium | reverse complement strand
GCACAAAGCATTGCGCTGGCTCACGCCGGTTTGATCACCGCAAGGGAGATCGAAATTGAGCTGGATGAAGAAGGCGGCAGCGCGGTATATGAGGTCTCCTTCAAGAAGGGACTTGTGGAATACGATTATGAGATTGACGCGCAGAGCGGCGAGATCTTAAAGAGCGAAAGAGAATTGGACGATTAAAATTTCATAAAACGAAAAATGCCCGCCCCGAAAGCAAACGCTTTCGGGGCGGGTGCGTTGTTATTGCGATCAGTCATTAAAAGCTTTTGCGGGGGTTCGTGGGTGCTTTTTTTAAAAAGCACCCACGAAAATCGCTTTTAACTCGAATGTTTACGCCTTCACGCTTACGGTGTTGCCGAAGATATCGGTCACGGTCAAGGTCACCTTGGCAGTCTTGTCACAAAGGGCAAGGGAGGTCACCTCGGGACGGGTCACGGTAGTTTCCTTTACAGGTGCACCATTTTCATCAAATTCAGCAAGGGTGAAGGAGAGCTGAGGATTGGACTTTGCGGTGTAGCTCCAAGAAGCCACGCCTTCTTCTACGGTCAAGCTGTCCACCTGCACGTAGCCAAGGGCAGGCATTGCGGGCTGCTTAATGGTGAGCACAGCTCTGCTTACCGACCCCTTATCATAGGCTTCCTGGTCAGCAACCAGACCGCCGCCCGAGCCCCAGAAGTAGTCCTCAGCCGCGCCAAAGGCGTAAGCGCCGCCCTTGTTTGCAGCACCGCCGTTGCCGGCGCTGAGTCTGGTGGTATTAAGCGACTTCCACTCGCTATCGGCTCTGTCAAGAACGTACATGTTCTTCACTCTGAACTCTCTCTTTTCATACTGGTTCACGCCGCCGATGTAGTTTTCCTGGAAGAGGGACATGCCGCCGCGCAGAGCGGAATTGTAAAGATGGGTGTTGAAATAGGAAATGAGGTCCCACTTGCCGGTTTCAAGGTCGCAAACCCACTGACCAACAAAGGTCTTGCCGGTTTCCACGTCTTCCCAAGCGTGCAGAGCCATGCGGTACCAGTTGCCTTCAACCCACTCGTAGGTGCGGATGCAGTTGGTGCCTTCGCCCTCGCCGCCGAAATTGCTCTCGTCTCCCTTGGGGTATACGCGGTTGGCGCGCATAATCTTCTTTTCAGCCCCAACGGTCATTTCCCAGAACGCCATAATGGCTTTGGTGCCGTCGTCACGAAGCTGCAGTCCTGCGTAAGCGCCGCCCCCTGCGATCTCGGGGTACGCTTCCTTGGTCTCTTCGGAGAAGTAAAGTCCGAAGTTGCACAGCGCCCAGTAGGTGTGGATCAGTCTTTTGGTGGCGCAGAAATCAATCACGAAGCTCTTAAAGGCTTTGCTGGTTGCCGACAGATCGGGGTCGGAGTAGATGTTGTACGCCATGCGGTCGTCTCTTACGTTCATAGTTTGATACCTCTCTTTTTATATATTTTCTTAAAATTATTTTATTAGTTGCTCTTCCATGCGCGATGGTTGAAGAGCATGAGCATGGGGAAGATCTCCAAGCGCCCTGCCAGCATGTCGAAGCTGAGCACCAGCTTTGATAAAACGCTCAATTCTCCAAAATGGCAGGTAGGTCCCACGGCGTCAAGTCCCGGTCCCACGTTGTTAAAGCAAGAAAGAACTGCCGTAAAGGTGGTGGTGAAGCTTTGTCCGTCTATGGATACGATCAAGGTACTGATTACCAAAATGATCACGTAGGCGCAAAGATAGGCGTTTGTTCCCGTAAGGATGCGCTCGCTGACAGGCTTTTTGTTGACACGGATCACCTGTACCTTGTTGGGGTGAAGCATTTGGGAGATGTTTCGAAGCAGGCCCTTGACCAAGAGCAGAACTCTTGCACACTTGATGCCGCCGCCCGTACTGCCCGCACAGGCGCCGATCACCATCAAGAAGAGCAAAATGGTCTTGGAAAAGGTGGGCCAAAGGTCAAAGTCGGTGGTGGCATAGCCTGTGGTGGTGATGATGGACGCCACCTGGAAGGCGGCGTGGCGAATGGTTTCGCCGACAGTCTTATAATATGCCCCGATATTCAGTGCGATGAGCGCGGAGGAACCAAGGATCGTTAAAAGGTAGAGACGAAGCTCCTCGTCTCTCAGTACTCCGCTGATCTTTTTTAAGATCAGCAGATAGTAGCAGTTAAAGTTGATGCCAAAGAGCACCATGAAAATGGCGCAAACCCACTGAATGTAGGGGCTGTAGCCCGCCATACTGTCAACCTTGATGCCAAAGCCGCCCGTTCCTGCCGTTCCGAATGCGGTACACACCGCATCAAAGACCGACATGTTTCCCGCAATCAGAAAGAGGAAGGTGATGACGGTCATGACGATATAAGTGACGTAGAGCGTTGCCGCGGTCCTGCGCATTTTGGGCACCAGCTTGCCCACGTCGGGTCCCGGGCTTTCGGCTCTCAGCAAATGCATGGTAAAGCCCGATCCTTTTCCGTCCTCGGGCACGATGGCAAGCAAAAAGACCAGTACGCCCATGCCGCCCACCCAGTGGGTGAAGCACCGCCAGTAGTTGACTGCCTTTGAAAGCGCCTCCACATTGGGAGAAACCGAGGAGCCTGTGGTGGTAAAACCCGAAACGATCTCAAAAAAGGCATCAATGAACAGGGGAAACTCTCCCGAGAGCCATAAGGGCAGGGCGCCCACGAGACTGAGCGCCAGCCAGCCGATACCTACACACAGCAGACCTTCACGGGCATAAAAGTTGCGTTTTTCTGCCCCTCTTGTCAAAAGGGCAAGCACGCCCGCGATAGCCAGTCCGATCACTATGGACAGGACGAACGACAGCGTCGTTTTAGAGGCGCCCTCAAAAAATCCGATGACCGTGGGCGGGATCATGAAGATCGTTTCCACCGCTAAGATCATGGATAAAAAGCGCCCCATCATTTTGTAGTTCATAGTCCCCTCCGTTTTTTAAGCAAAAATATCATTGAGGTCCAACAGCACGTCGTCACGGCTGGAAACAACGATCAGACTGTCTCCCTGCTTAAAGGAGGAGTTACCATCGGGAATCTCGGTCTTACCCAGCCGCGTAATGCAGGCGACCAAGATGTTGGAGCGCAGTTTGATGTTCTTTAGAGGGGTGTTTTGATAGAGGGTGTCTTCCTTTACCGGGAATTCGATTGCCTCTGCGTTTCCGTCGGCAATGGCGTGAATGGTTGTGGCGGCACCCGCCTGGTTTTTCATGGCGCGCACATAGCGCACGATGGTGTTACAGCACAGCTTTCTGGGAGAGACCACTCTGCCCAGAGGGATGTTTTCTGTCACCTTTGTGCCGTCGATCTTTCCAAGCTTGGTGATCACCAGCGGGACCTCCATGTTGTTTCCGTAAAGGGAGGTGATCATATTCAGCTCATCCTTGCCTGTGAGGGAAATGAGCGCATCGCAGGAAGCAAGCCCCTCGCTTTCAAGGAAGGCAAAATCCCCCGCATCACCCTCGATTACATTGGCTTTGGGCAGGAGTGCGGAGAGCTTTTCACAGCGCTCTCGATCTTTTTCAATGATCTTCAGATCTATATGGCGGTCCTGTAAGATTTCAGCAAGGTAATATCCCACAGATCCTGCGCCCAGCATCATCACTTTTTTCACTTTTTGAGACACGAGCCCCAGATTTTTTAAAAGCAAGGACAAATTTTCCGAGGGAGCGGTTACAAAAAGCCGATCTCCGCGGCGTAACACAAAGGTGCCCGAGGGGGTGATGGCTTTTCCGTCCCTTAAGACGGTGCAAACCAAGATCTTGCATTTCACAATACTGTGAATAGACATGAGGGGCACGTCCTGCAGCTTGCTGTGTTCGTCTATTTTGATTTCCACGATCTCCACGCGCCCCGAGGCAAAGGAGTCTCTTTTCATAAAGCCCGGATATTTAAGCAGACGCTCGATCTCCGTTGCCGCCTGCTTTTCGGGGTTAAAGCAAAGAGAAATGCCGAATTCCGCGCTCATGGTGTAGACCTGTTGCATATACTCGGGATCTTTGATGCGGGCGATGGTATGTATTCGTTTGTTCAGATGATGTGCGGTCATGCAGCAAAGCAAATTGAGCTCATCCGAATCTGTGGTGGCAATGAGCAATTGGGCACTGTGCACCCCGGCGCTTTTCAGTGTTTCCATGGAGGCGCAGTTTCCTTCTGCTGTCATCAAGTCGTACTGCTCCACCAGCATACTGAGTCTTCCACTGTTTTTATCGACCATGATCAGGTCGTGTCCTTCTTCAGTCAGCTGTTCGGCAAGGGTCGCTCCTACGGTGCCGCTGCCTGCAATGATGATTCTCAAAACGATCTCCTGTGTTTCTGCTCTTTGTCAGAGTTGGAATACAGTCCTTTAAAAAATGAGGGCTATTGAATTGCCCTCATTTTATCACCTTTTTGCCCTCTTGTCAACAGGCAGAAAGTATTCGTCTCAAAAAAGGCAGACAGTGCCTGAAGGGCTTTATGCCGTTTCCTCCACCAGCTCTAAAACGGAAAGATAACCCATGTAGACCACGCGATGATCAATACGGCATTCCGACTCCCCTTCTACGAATACATTTCTGGTGTTCATATATTCTAAAAGAAGTTTGGCATCCTGTTCCTTTTCGAAAACGAACAGCTCCAAGTCCATATTGCCCGTTTCGGGATTTTGAGCATACAGATAGCCCTCTAAAGACCCGCTCAGCTCCCCTTGCAGGTTGGACGCCATTTCCTCGCGCAGGGCAGAGAGCATGCTGTCATCCTGAGAATAGGAGGTGACCGCATATTCATTTTTTTCAAGAATGGCAGAGAGCTGCAACAGATCGGTGCTTACCGTTGTTTGATCGGCAGAACAGGAAGAAAAAAGCAGGCAAAGAAGCACAAACAGCGCAAAAACACTTTTTTTCATGATAGGTCCTTTCGTCATTGGATTTCCCATTTGGGATCTGCGCCCCTTACATATAGTCCGATCACTCTGCCCCAAAGGGAGGTGCCGAAAAAAGGGGTGTTAAAGCTATGAGAATAAATGCTGTGTCCGGTGTAGACCAGCTCTTTTTTGGTGTCGATAAGTGCCAAACTGCACTCCCCGCCTTCCTTGATCTGTGCGTCCTGTCCCAAAAGCGCCGCGGGCGCAATGGACATCAGCCGCAGGAGTCGATACAGCGATAAGTGACCGGGCAACACCAAATAGGTAATTCCTGCCGCAAAGGCGGTCTCCAACCCTACTGCACCGGGGAGCGCGCCTCCTTCCTTGGATTTTTCCCGCTTGCTTAGAGGCGTGTGATCCGAGCAGATGCAGTCGATCGTGCCGTCGGATAACCCCTCGATCACGGCAAGACGGTCCTCCTCTGTTCTGAGTGGCGGACACAGGCGGGCGTTGTTGCCCAAAAAGAGCAGCTCCTGCTCGCTTAGGGAAAAATAGGGCGGAGCCGTGGCACAGGTGATGGGAACGCCTTCTTTTTTTGCCTGTCGGATCAGCTCCACACTTTTTTTGAGAGTGACCACGGGAAAGTGTATGGGACAGCTCGTTTGCTCTGCCAACAGCAGTGCCTTAACAAGGGCAAGCAGTTCCCCTGCAGGATGATCGCCCTTTTGGTTGAGCTTTGCGGCGATGCTTCCTTGATTGACACCGCTTCCCGTAAGGCTTTTCTCGTATCCCGAGGCAATAAACAGCATGGAAAGTCTTTTACTTTCCTCTATTGCTCCAATGAGAAGCCGACCGTTTGGCTCGTTTTTTTCGCCCTCTGCACCAATGGCAAGGGCGCCTTTGGCTTTGAGCAGCTCAAAGGGAGCAAGCTTTTCACCATCCCCCCCTACCGATAAAGGTACGACCGGAGAAACACGGCATTCAGAGAGCGCTTTTGCTGAGGAGACGATTTCGGTGCATTTTTTGCCGTTATCGGGAAAAGAGGTGATGGGACGGCAAAGCAGATGAGCGTACCCGCCTGCCGCGGCGGCAAAAAGCAGGCTTTCGGTGCTTTCCCGATATTGCGTCATGCGCTCAGGCAGTGCACAGCGCAGATCGGTAAAGGCGGGGCAGGCAAGACTGCCGTGGGCGTTGAGGATCCGCACCCCTTCCTTTGGCAGCTGCTTTATATTCTTTTCAATTTTCAAGATCTCGCTCTTGCCGTTTTTTTTGCAAAAGAGCAGATCGCACCCCACGGTCTTTTCTTCTATGGGATTAATGAGGCGGATGTTTTTAATCAGCGTAAAGCGTTCGTTCGTCATTGTTTGATATAAAAGCCCTTTTGCCGTTCGGTGAAAATCAGACGCTCTCTGTGCGGCATGTCTGTTTTCTTTCTTAAATAGTTGATATACACGTTGATCTGGTTGGAGGCGCGCTCTTTGCCCCAAAGCGCAAGGGAGAGATCCTTTGCGGAAATGGGCGCCTCTTGGTTATACAAAATTTCAAGCATGCGGTATTCCAGCGCGGAGAGCGCAAGGGCGTTTCCGTCAAGAAATACCTGCCCGCCCTCAAAGACAAGCCGCGCTTTTCCCTGTAACTGCGGCTGTCCCTTGGGCGCTTCTCTTGAAGCGTCCTCTTCATAAACGAAGGACTGCTCATTACATTCCGGCATCGTCCACGCGGGGCTTGCCTTGCATTTTTGCTCCAGCTCCTCAAAGCAAAAGGGGCGGGGCAGATCACAGGGCAGGGTATAAGAAACGGTCAGTGCCTCTTTGTCATTTGATGCACAAGCGCTAT
This sequence comes from Clostridia bacterium, assembly GCA_017452335.1. Lineage (GTDB taxonomy): Bacteria > Bacillota > Clostridia > Oscillospirales > CAG-272 > UBA11512. The sequence goes on along the minus strand of JAFTMP010000083.1, from coordinate 3,265 downwards.
CTAAATCCACGATCACAAGGCTGTATTCGGCAGGCGCACAGGGGGAGAATTCCTCCCACCAGCTTTGCAGTGCACTTTTTAAAATGGCGTCAGCGCTTTTGATCTCAAGCCTTTTCACTGTGCGCTCCCTTTCTTTTTTCTGAAAAAGGGCAGTCGTTTATAGTATCTTGCCAGCTTTCCTGCGAAAAACAGGGAGGAAAGAAACATGAATCCGCCGTAGAGCAAGGGATAAAAGAAGGGTAGGATATAGCTGTTAAAGAAATTTCCCTGTTTTGAGGGGGTGAGCGCCACGGTGACGGGGTCAATGAATAAAAAGAGGGTGTAGACTCCGATGACAACGAGGGTAAAGGTGATGAAGGGGGTGCGCTCGCCCGCAAAAATGCGGTGATCCTTGCTGTTTTTCTTCAAAAGGGCGTACCCTGCCATTACGACAAGATACAGCAGAAGCGATAGACCCAAATTCAGTATACCGGTGATGATATAGGCGGGCAGTGTGCCGACAAGTGAAGCGGTGCTGTCGCTGATGCCAAGGCTGACTGTGATAGAAAGGCTGAGTACACTGCAAAGGACTCCCGCCGCGCCTCCAGCCATGGCGGTGCCCAGTGCGGGAAGGGCAGAAAGAAAGCCCTTTTTTAAAATATAAGAGCCGATGGTCATAAAGGAGAGGATCAAACAGCAGTGCTTCACGATGTTAAACAAGCTGCTGAGCAGCTCGTAAAGAAGTGTCAGCACCGTTCCTGCGGCGGAATAGAAATAAAAGCCGCCGTAATAACTGGTCACAAGCATCAGCGTTCCCACAAGGAGAATGTTGAGGCAGGGAATGAGCAGGGCTGTAAACAACAGCATTTTATGAGGGGCTCTCACCCTTTCGGTCAGCCCCTCGGTGGGTATTTTTTCCATAATAAATCATAGCTTTCGCTTGCGAAAGCTTCCTTTCTTGGGAAATTATGGCGGTGAAAAAGTATTTTTCACGCCGGAAGCGGGTTGTTTAGTAGTAACGCAGAACAGCGATCACCTTGCCCAAAATATATACCGTATCGGTAATAATGGGCTCCATCTCCGGGTTTTCAGGCTGCAGGCGGAAATGACCGTTTTCTTTAAAGAAGCGCTTGACTGTTGCCTCATCCTCGATCATGGCAACAACGATCTCGCCGTTTTCAGCGTGATTACATTTGTTGACCACCACGATATCCCCGTTAAGGATTCCTGCGCCGATCATACTGGTGCCTGCAATGCGCAGAGCAAAAAGCTGACCGTACATGCCCGGATTGAGCACGGGGAAATCCACGTAGCCATCATGGTTTTCCAGCGCAAGCAAGGGGGTTCCTGCCGCCACCTTGCCCACGATCGGTACCTTTGTGGTACGCGCATTATCTGCGGACTGCGCCGGCTCATCCACTCTCATGGAGCGGCTCTTGCCCTTTTCTCGGCGGATATAGCCTTTTTCTTCAAGCTTTGCCAAATATCCGTGTACCGTGGAGGTGCTTTTGATGTGCAAAGCCGCTTGAATATCCCGCACCGAGGGGGGGTATCCTTCGCTGGTGATGGTGTCTGCAATATATTCGTATATTCTTTTTTCTTTATCGGTAAGTGGTTGTTGCATAGCATACTCCGTTTTTAAGTTTTGTGTACTTTATTATACCACACTTTTTTGAAAAATGCAAACTTTTGTTCTATGTTTTTTACACTTTTTTTGCCATTTTTAAAAAACATTTGTTCCACACGCTTTTTGGAAAGCTGTTCTGAAAAAACGATGGGCGGCATATACTGAAATGATCTGTTTGCGGTATTTGCGGACGGGCAGTGACTTTGTAATCAGAAAGGAATGGAATATGAACGAAACGGTGGTAATGGAACGGCAGATCTGCGGCAGGAGCTTTTTAGGTTCTCCTATGGAGCTTATCCGCTTGGGCACGGGGAAAACGGCGGTGCTCTTTTGTGCCGGCTTTGGCGGGCAGAGGCAAAGCACACAACTGCTGGAATGCTTTTTAAAGGATCTGCAGGACTGCGCACAGCGCTCTCTTTCACCTGTGGGGAAGATCAATGTATCCTGGCTTTTTTCGGTGCGCAGTCTTTATTTTTGCTTAAAGCCCAACCCGGACGCCACCGATATCATGGAGCAAAAGCTTTCGGAGGACAGCCCCTTTTTGCCGCGGATCACGCGTCTTTGCGGTAAAACTCCTCTTGCGCTCTGGTCGTCCAATGGCAGAGGAGTGGACCCCGGCTGTAATTTTAACTACCGCTTTGCCCAGTATAAATCAAGGGGCGTTTCCCATCCTGCCCCCTTTGGCTATTGCGGGTCTTTTCCCGAAAGCGAGCCGGAAAGTGCTTGCTTTGCACGTCTTGCAAGAGCGATTCGCCCCAGGCTTTTTGTACACGTTACCCACGGGCAGGGCGCTCTTGCATTTCCAAACGACCACGCTCCGCTAAAGGAGCTGTGTATGCGCTATGCGCCCTTTGAGCAGTGGCATCCCGATTTTTCAGCCTCTCCCGAGGGATGGATGGCGCAGGAGCTGGGGACGGTGTGCCTGCGGATCACAGCCGATGGGGAGAAGGGCGATTACAGCCTGTTGCGCCCTCTGCTCTTTGCACTAAGCGCCTATTGAAGAGACAGGACGCCGCGGCGGGGGCTGGATACAATTTCTTCACAAAAACTTTACAGATGACTTTACAGATATCTTTACAAATCTCTTGACAAATGCAAAAAGCAGTGATAGAATAGGTGGGCTTTGCGGAGCGTGTCTTTTCTGACATGTCTTGGCGGCAGGATGAACGATGTAAAAGTGTATTGTGAAGAAAGAAGAAGGAAGAAGAATGAAGAAGTTTCAAGAATATTGTAAAAAGAAGGGGGTCACCCCTTCGGTCAAGACTTATCTGGTAGATGCCATGGGCGCCATGGCGCTTGGTCTGTTTGCCTCGTTGCTCATCGGCACTATTTTTGCCGCGCTGGGGATGATCCCGGGGCTGTCCGTATTTTCCACCATCGCGGGTTATTGCGGCTACGGAAAGTTAGACGGTGTGTCCTATGGCGGAATTTGCGGTGCGGCAATGGCGATCGCCATTGCCTATGCGCTGAAAGCTCCGCCCTTGGTGATGTACTCCTGTGCGGCGGTGGGATGTGCCGCCAACGTGCTGGGCGGGGGCGGCGGACCGCTTGCCGTTTTCATCATTGCCATTATAGCAGTGGAGGTGGGCAAGCTGGTGGCAGGCTCTACCAAGGTGGATATTTTGGTTACCCCCTTTGTAACGGTGTTTACAGGCGTAG